>DATMJH010000373.1:0-4288 GCA_035554015.1 Mycobacteriales bacterium | reverse complement strand
GTGTCACGGAGTTGCCGCTGCCTGTGCTGCTCCTGTTCGTGCTGGCCAGCGCCGCGCTGCTCTGGCGCCGGCGGGCGCCGGTGGCAGTGCTCGCCGTGGTGCTCGCCGCGTGGGCACTGACCCTCGGCACCGACTTCTCGGACCTCGGCTGGCAGGCGATCGTCGGCTTGTACAGCCTCGGTCGCTACGGGCCGCTCGACCGGTGGTCGCACGTCGGCGTCGATGCGGCGCTGCTCGTGCTCGTGCTCGACGGCGTCACCGGCGACGAGACATGGGCCGACGTCGCGTTCGGGGCCGTCGTCTTCTTCTCCGTCTGGTACGTCGGGCGCCTGCTGCGGCTGCGGGCCGAGCAGGTGGTGCAGCAGCGGCGGGAGCAGCAGGAGCAGGCGCAGCGCGTGGTGGCCGAGGAACGGGCGCGCATCGCCCGCGAGCTGCACGACGTCGTCGCGCACCGGGTGAGCCTGATGACCGTTCAGGCCGGGGCCGCCAAGACCGTCGTCGCGGACGACCCGGCGGCGGCTGCCCGCGCGATGGACGCTGTCGAGACGGCGGGGCGGCAGGCGCTGGACGAGCTGCGGCACCTGCTCGGAGTGCTGCGCCCGGACGGGGCGGACGAGGGCACGAGGCCGCAGCCGGGACTGACGGACCTCGACCGGCTGGTCGAGCAGACCCGGCGCGCCGGGGTGGACGTCCGGCTGACGACGGATGGTCCGCTGACCGGGCTGACGGACCGGCTCGAGCTGTCGGCGTACCGGATCGTGCAGGAGTCGCTGACAAACGTCGTCAAGCACGCCGGCCCGGGCGCCCGTGCGAGCGTGCGGCTGGTGAGCGACGGCAGCTGGCTGCTGGTCGAGGTGGTGGACGACGGCCGCGGCGCGACCGTCCTGCCGGGCGCCGGGCACGGCGTTGTCGGCATGCGCGAGCGAGCGCACCTGCTCGGCGGCAGTCTCGACGTCGGTCCGGGCGGCGAGGGAGGGTTCCGGGTGCGCGCTCGGCTGCCGGTCGCGTCGGCATGACGATCCGCGTCGCGGTCGTCGACGACCAGGCACTGGTACGCGGCGGCTTCGCCATGGTGCTCGACCACCAGCCGGACATCGAGGTCGTCGCGGAGGCCGGCACCGGCCTGGAGGCGGTCGACGTCGCCCGGGCGCACCGGCCCGACGTCGTGCTCATGGACATCCGGATGCCGGAGCTCGACGGCCTGCAGGCGACGGCCCGCATCGTCGAGGAGCTGGGCGACGCGGTCCGCGTCCTCATCCTCACCACCTTCGAGCCGGACGAGTACGTCTACCGGGCGCTGCGGGCCGGGGCGAGCGGGTTCGTGCTCAAGGACATCCCGCCCGATCAGCTGGTCGGTGCCGTCCGGACCGTGGCCGCGGGCGGTGCGTTGCTCGCGCCCAGCATCACCCGGCGGCTGGTCGGCCGCTTCGCGGCGCAGCGCATCGTCGACCGGTCGCTCGCCGCCGCGCTCGAGCGGCTCACCGACCGGGAGCGCGACATCGTCGTCGCCGTGGCCCGGGGGCTCAGCAACGCCGAGATCGCTCTGGAGCTGCACATCGGGCCGGCGACGGTGAAGTCGCACGTGTCGAGCGTGCTGACCAAGCTGGGGCTGCGTGACCGGGCCCAGGTGGTCGTGTTCGCCTACGAGGCGGGACTGGTCGAGCCCGGCGGCTGACGTCCGGCTCACACAGACCAGTCCCTGCCTCTCGGCCGGCGCTACCGCGTGCTCGCGTAGATCTCGCCCGCTCGCCCGAAGTACAGCCGCGACCCGTCCCTGGACAGTGAGGGTCGCGTCTCCGGCGCGGCGGTGTTGACCGCCTCGACGGGCACCGGCGGTGACCAGGGCTGGAAGACGCTGGTGCGGGTGGAGGTCCAGATGTCGAACCCGCCCCCGCCGCGGGTAGAGGCGAAGACGACCTCGAGCCCGTCCTTGCGGACGTTGGGCATGACGTCGTCGACGGCGGAGTTCAGCTGTTCGACGGCCACCGGCGGTCCGAAGCTGCCGTCGCTGCCCAGCTGGCTGACGACGATCTCCTGGCCCCCGCCGCCGATGGCGGGACCGGTCGAGTAGTAGAGCTGAGTGCCGGCGGCGGTCTCCACCAGCGACGGCCCGTACTCGACGCCCGGCCCGTTCGGCCCGCCGTCGCCGACACAGCCCAGGTTCCACGGCTCGAGCCAGGAGCCGGTGGCCTTGCTGTACCTGGTCATGTACATGTCGCCGCCGCCGCAGGCCGTCGTGCCGTAGGCGTCCGTCCCTCCACGGTTCGACACGAGCAGCAGGCGATGACCCGGCAGCGGCGTCGGGCAGAAGTCGTTCGCCGAGCTGTTGACGGGTGCAGGCAGCTCGGTCGGCGCGCTGAACGGCTGGTCCAGGGAATCGCGCGTCGCCACCCAGATGTCCTGGTCGCCGCCGGATCCTCGCTGCGACATGATGTACAGGCTCAGGCCGTCGGGCGACTCGATGGGGCAGCCGTCGTTGGCCGGGTCGTTCACCGGCGTCACCGCCGTGGCCGGCTGCCACGCGCCGTACTGCTTGGCCTCCGCACCGCCGCCCGCCGCCACGACGCTGCCCAGGCAGAGCGCCAGCGTGATGCCCACGCGGCTGAGAGCTCTTCGCATGGTGGTTCCCCCTCGTTGTGTGGATCGACGTGCGTCTCTGCACGTTGGTGCCGGCTTCTTGCAGATCGCTTGCAGGCGTGAACCAGGCCCTGAGCGCGGCTGCGCCCGTCGCCGTGCACGAAGGGGGTGAACGAGGGCCCCGCCTGCCGTACCGTCCCGCCGTGGAGTTCGGGCTACTGGGCCCGTTGTCGGCGTCGAACGGCACGGCGCTGACGCTCGGGGGGCCGAAGCAGCGCACGGTGCTCGCGCACCTGCTGCTGCGTGCGAACCGTGACGTCACGCAGGACCAGCTCATCGACCTGGTGTGGGACGACGAGCCGCCGCCCACCGCCCGCGGGTCGCTGCAGGCCTACGTCTCCCGCCTGCGCGTGCTGCTCGGAGCCGACCGCATCGAGGGACGTGGCGGGACCTACGTCCTGCATGCCGCTCCGGAGGAGGTCGACAGCTCGCGGTTCGAGGGGATGGTCGAGCAGGCCCGACACAGCGTGACCGGCGACCCGGGTTCGGCGGTGGCGACGTACCGCGCTGCCCTCGGCCTGTGGCGTGGCCCGGCCCTGGCCGACCTCGCGGACGTCGCGTCGCTGCGCCCCGCCGTCGTCCGGCTCGAGGAGCTGCGGCTCGCCGTCGTCGAGGAGCTGATGTCGACCGAGCTCGCCCTGGGCCGGCACCGCGAGCTGGTCCCCGAGCTCGAGGCGCTGGTGGACCAGCACCCGTACCTCGAGCAGCTGTGCGGCCAGCTGATGCTCGCGCTCTACCGCTCCGGGCGGCAGCAGGACGCGCTCGAGGTCTTCCGCAGGGCGCAGTACTCGCTCGGCGAGGAGCTCGGCCTCGACCCGTGGCCGGAGCTGCGACGACTGCGCGACCAGGTCCTCCGGCAGGAGCCGGCGCTGGACCTCGCCAGCCGGACGCTGCGCGGGTACCGGCTGCTCGAGCAGGTCGGTGAGGGCACATTCGGCACGGTGCACCGCGCCTACCAGGCAGAGGTGGGGCGGGAGGTCGCCGTCAAGGTGATCCGGCCGGCGCTCGCGAACGATCCCGAGTACGTCCGCCGGTTCACCGCGGAAGCCGAGCTCGCCGCCCGTCTGGAGCATCCGCACGTCGTCCCGCTGCACGACTACTGGCGCGAGCCGGACGGCGCCTTCCTGGTGATGCGGTACCTGCGCGGCGGAAGCCTGCGGCAGGCGCTCGCTGCCGCGCCGCTGCCGCCGAAGCGCGTCGTCCGCATGGTCGAGCAGCTCGCGCTGGCGCTGGCGTACCTGCATCGGCAGGGCGTCGTGCACCGCGACGTCAAACCCGCGAACGTGCTGTTCGACGAGGACGGCAACGCCTACCTCGCCGACTTCGGCATCGCGAGGGAGCTGGCGGTCCGCGGCGTTCCGGCACGGGTGCGGCACCGGCTGGCGGCGTACCAGTCGCCGGAGGAGGCCCGCGGTGAGCCCGTGGACGCGCGCGCCGACATCTACAACCTCGCCGTCGTCGCCTTCGAGGCGCTGGCCGGCCGGCACCCGTTCGCCGGTGCCTCACCGGACTCGATGTCCTCGCTGCACTCCACGCAGCCGCTGCCGATGCTGAGCAGCACCCAGCCGGGCCTGCCCGACTCGGTCGACGAGGTGATCGCCCGGGCCGCTGCGAAGGACCCGTCGCACCGCCCCCAGGGTGCCCTCACGTT
>DATMJH010000372.1:0-4848 GCA_035554015.1 Mycobacteriales bacterium | reverse complement strand
GCGACGTCGGCCCAGTGCCGCCAGCTGCGCGGAGACACCGGCACGAGCTTCGCGCTCGGGCGGCCGGCGACGGTGATCGTGACCTCGTCCCCTGCCTCGACCCGGCGGACAAGCTCGGAGGCGCGCTGACGCAGTTCGCGCAGGCCGACGGTGTCCATGGCAGGAAGGTAGCACAGGTGCTACAGGTGGCGAGTGCCGTCGTTGCACGGACTCCGGGTACACCGTCGCCGGTGACGGCGCACCGTAGGACGGGAGTTCCGCCGGCTCACCGCCCCCAGTCGTCCGAGGACGGCCAGTCGATCGCGCCGGCCACGTCGGCGGTCGTCAGGCCCAGCACCTCCGAGCGGTCCCGCTCGACCTGCCCCTCCTGCAGCGCGAAGCAGCGCACCGAGCGGTGCACGCCGTCGACGACGAGCAGCTCGCGCACGCCGTGCGCGGTGTAGAAGTCGAGCTTCTCGAACGTCATGTCGTCCGGCGACAGCACCTCAACCACCAGCACCGCCGTGTCGTGCCAGACACCGTGGGTGCCGGACAGCAGCCCGCCGTCGGGTTTCCGGACGTCACCGGGCCTCCCCAGGTTGAAGGTCAGCGCCGCACGCAGCCCGAGCCGCCGGGCGGCCGGCTCGAGCAGCGCGAACAGGTGCCCCTGGATCGCGCCGTGCGCGGAGTGCAGGTCCGGGGCCACGACGTACCGCCCCTCCCACACCTCGTCGAACCGGTCCGCACCAGACCGGCGACGGCGCTCCAGCAGCTGCTCGAGCTCCGGCGGCCGAGGACCACGGACGATCGTCGTCATCGCTGCTCCCGCCACGAGGCTGACCGTAGGCGCACCTTGCGGTGCCCGGTCAGCGTCGTCCACAGCAGCGACGCCGTCCACATCGAGACGCCGACGTCGGCGAGGGCGCGGCCCTGATCGCGAGCTCCCCGGAACTCAACGCCTGCGGTACACCCGCGCCGGCCGCCCGACCGAGCCCGAGCTGACCTGTCCGGTCTCCTCCAGCTGGTCCTCGAACCGCCGCCGGAAGGTGTCCTTCTGCAGCGGCTCGCCGGCCACGGCCTCGTGCACGCGCCGCAGCTCGTACAGGGTGAACTCGTCGGGCAGCAGGTGGTCCGGGTCGACGGCCGCCCGGTAGCGCGCCCTCACCCACCGCACGGCATGGCGCACGATCCGGTCGTGGTCGTACGGCAGGCGCCGCTGCCTGCCTGGCAGCTCCAGCGCCATGTCGGCACCGACGGCGGCCAGCGTCGTGTCCTCACGCAACGGCAGCCGGCGCTCCGGCACCAGGTCGACGTGCGCGACGCTCAGCACGCGACCGCGCTCGTCCCTGGTCGGGTCGTCGAACACGCGCAGCTGGTGCGGCGCGCGGCCGGAGACACCCGTCTTCGTGGCGACGGCACGCAGCGCGGCCTCCTTCAGTCGCTCCCCCTCGTGCAGGAACGTGCCGGGCAAAGCCCACTTGCCCGCCGCGAAGCCGGCGACCGGCCGGTGCAGGAGCAAACGGCGAGCAGCTGGTCGCCGCGGCGAGGCAGCGCGCCGACCGATACGACTTCCGAGTCCTGCCGGCCTACCGGGAGCGAGTCCTGGACGCCGACGGCGTGGTCGCCTTCGGCCTGAGCGCAGCTGCGGACGTCGGGGCCGACATCGTCGCTGTCGACGCCGCCGACGAGGTGTACTGCGGCGGCCAGACCCTGGCCAGCATCCGCCGTGAGTTCGGCCTGTCCGAGCGCGGCCAACCTCGTCGTGCGGGTGCCGCGCCTCGATGGGCTTCCCCTCGCCGGTCGGACGCGCATGCCCGATGCGGTCGTTGCGGTCGATCTCGCCGAGTCCGACGACGTCCGCACCCGCCGGGCCGGACTGACCCTGCTGACCGAGGCGCTGGCCGGCTTGGCCCGGTGACGGCGCCGCACCGCTTGGCCTGCCGAAATCGCTCGAGCTGCCGCAGGCCCTTCAGGCGTCGCGACCCAGGTTTTCGTCGGACTGACGAGATACGGTGCATGACATGCACCTCAGCACACTTCAGATGGACCGCGCCGTCGGCACCCTGCTCGGCGCCGCGACGGGCGACGCCCTCGGCGTCCCGTACGAATTCGGCTCGACGCGGCTCGACCCACCCGCCCGCATGCTGGGCGGCGGCCTCGGCGGCTACGCGCCCGGCCAGTGGAGCGACGACACCGAGATGGCGGTGTGCATCGCCGAGGTCGCCGCCACCGGCGCCGACCTGCGCTCCGCCGAGGCGCTGGACGACGTTGCGCGCGGTTTCCTCCGCTGGTACGGCCACGGGCCGGCGGACATCGGCGTCCAAACCCGCCGGGTGCTCGGCCAGGCGCAGCGAGCCGGCAACCAGAACGCCGAGACCCTGCGGCGACTGGCCGCAGACCTGCACCGCGAGACGGGACGGACGGCGGGCAACGGCTCGCTCATGCGCACGGCGCCGGTCGCGCTGGCCCACCTCGGCGACGCCGAGGCGATCGACGAGGCCGCGCGAGCGATCAGCGCGCTGACGCACCACGACCCGGTGTCCGGCGAGGCGTGCGTCCTGTGGTGCGTGGCCATCGACCACGCCGTCCGGACAGGAGAGCTCGACGTCCGGGTCGGCCTCCCGCGGGTCGGCGACATGTGGCCTGCGCTGCTCGACGAGGCCGAGACCGTCGAGCCGGCGCACTACGCCGCCTCGAACGGCTGGGTGGTCGCCGCGCTGCTCGCCGCGTGGTCGGCGGTGTCGCGGGCGACGTCGTTCGACGACGGCGTCCAGCGGGCCGTTGCGGGCGGCGGCGACACCGACACGGTGGCCGCCATCGCCGGCGCTCTGCTCGGCGCGCGGTTCGGGGGCAGCGGTGTGCCGGCGCGCTACCGCCGCCTGCTGCACGGGTGGCCGGGGCTGCGCGCCCGCGACCTCGTCCGCCTGGCGGCGCTCACCGTCCGCGGCGGGAAGTCAGATCCGGACGGCTGGCCGGCCGGCGAGTCGCTCGCCTCGTACGCCGGCGCGGAGACGACGGTCGTCCCTCACCCGGACGACGACGGCGTGCTGCTCGGCGCCGTCGGGGCGCTGCGGCCCGGCGTCGCCGACGCCGTCGTCAGCCTGTGCCGGCTCGGCAGGACGCAGGTGCCGCTCGCCGGCGTCGCGTCGGAGGACCACGTCGAGGTGTGGCTCGTCGACAAGGACGACGCCAACATCGATCTGCGCTGCGTGCTGGACGACGCCGCGACAGCGGTACGGGATCTGCGAGCCGAGGGCAAGACGGTCTTCCTGCACTGCGTGCACCGCCACACCCGCACGCCGGTCGTGGCCGCCGTCTACGGCGCGCTGGTGGCCGGCGGCTCCGAGCGCGAGGCGCTGCGGCGGGTGCAGGACGTCCTGCCGCCGGCCCGCCGGCCCCGAGAGTCCATTGCTGACGTGCTGAGCGGCACGCGTCGGCAGGGGCAGTGACGTCATGCGGGGTACTGCGCGTACACCCGCTCTCGCTCTCGCCGCGCGAGCACAATCGGGTCACCGGTCTCGCCGTTCCTCAGGTCGCACTGCAGCCAGTAGAAGCCCTCGCTCGGCAACCCGCTCGACTTGTTGACCACCAGCACCGTCAAGATGACGCCCTTGCGCGTGAAGGACCGCCTGCCGATCACTTCCAGCACGGCAGCCATCTTGCGACCGCGACGTCCGACGCCCGGCACCTCGGACCCGAGCTCGGAGTACGTGATGACACCCCGTCGCCGGGCGACGTCCTCGAGCACCTGCTGCACCCGTGACAGCAGATCCTCGTCGAGCGGCGTGCTGAGCCCATACAACGTGTTCTCCGCCATGTCGCTCTCTTCGGCAGGCCGTGCCGGTAATCCTTCGAGGGGGCGGCGCGCGGACACCGGATCTGAACACGCCGGGCTCCTCGGTCCGCCATCCGGTCAGGCCGGCACGGCGCGCTCGCGTCGCTCGCCGGGTAGGTACGGCGCCATGAACGGCCCGCCGCTGCTGCTGCTCGACGTCGACGGCGTGGTCAACGCGCTGTCCGACGACGGCGACCTGCTGACCTGGACCGAGTGGCGACTCGGCCGGGCCACCGCCGACGGCATCGCCTGGCCGATCGGGTGGGAACCCGCCGTCGTCGAGCAGCTGCGCGAGTGGCACGAGCAGGGCGCCGTCGAGCTGCAGTGGCTGACGACGTGGGGCCTCGAGGCCAATCTCAAGTTGCGCACGCTGCTCGGCCTGCCAAAGCCTTGGGTGGCGGGCAACTACGAGAACGAGCCGTTCGCCGGCACGCCCGACCACGAGGGCGCCGCCGCGCACGCCGCGGTGGCGCCGTCGGCTCCCGACGAGCTCTCGGGCCGGCGGTAGAGCACGATGTCGTCCGCCGGCTGCTGGAGGAGCAGCCGGGGCGCCTGCTGATCTGGGTCGACGACGAGCTGTACCGGGACACCGAGTTCCGCCGGTGGGCGGACGAGCAGCCGGACGTCGTCGCCGTCGGCCCGCATCCCTCAGCGGACTGTCGCCGGCAGACCTTGACGTGATCGAGCACGCGCTGCGTGCGTGACACGGGGTTGCCGCCGTCGAGTCGGCTTCGGACGGCGTCCAGTGGACGACCTTTGCGCAGCGCTGTGTTGGCTCTTGCAGCTGATGTAACCAGCGCTCGATCGCGGCTCGGTTCATGCCGCCGCTGACCTGCTAGTCCTGGAGCTTCTCCGTTGGCAGGTTCAGACCCCAGGGGCAAAGCGCCTGACGTGGCACGGCCGGTGAGCAGAGGTAAAACAGGGCGTAGAAGGGCCCGAGCCCGCAGAACAAGATCGCGAACCAGCCCAGTGCCTTCGCGCCGGTGGAGTGCGCCACGGCGCCGAGCCAGGCCAGCGGCACGATGAGTGAGTAC
>DATMJH010000371.1:0-11516 GCA_035554015.1 Mycobacteriales bacterium | reverse complement strand
GATGTTGATGGTCATCGGCTCGCCGGCGTCGGAGACCCATTTCACGGCCGTGTTCTTGGCGAGGATCGTGATGCCCTTCTCGCGCTCCAGGTCCATCGAGTCCATGACCCGCTCCTGGACGGCGCCCTCCTCCTGCTGGTGCTCGGTCCAGGCACCGCTCTGCAGGAGCATCGCGTCGACGAGCGTGGTCTTGCCGTGGTCGACGTGGGCGACGATCGCCACGTTGCGGATCTCGTCTCGCGTGGGCATCCGGTCGAGGCTACCCGCGCAGCGCCGGCGCCCTCCGTCCCGGGACATCGGGCCGGATGGGCGGGTCAGGGGCGCAGGACGACGCGGAGCAGGTCGACGAGCGGGCGGTCGACCGGGATCCAGGCGACGTCGTCGAGCTCGTGCGCCGCGAGCCACCGGTGCGCGTCGTGGTCGACCAGCGCGGGCTCGCCGTCGGACAGCACCCGGGCGAGGTAGACGCGCAGCACCGCCGTGTCGCCGATGAGCAGGTCGTCGCCCAGCCGGTCCTCCACCGCGGTGTCGAGGAGCAGCTCCTCCCGCAGCTCGCGCACCAGCGCCTCGGCGTCGGTCTCGCCGGAGTCGACCTTGCCGCCGGGGAACTCCCAGAAGCCGGCCAGGTGCGGCGGGTCGGTGCGGCGGCTCACCAGCACCCGGCGCACGCCGTCGGCGCCGGTGCGGACCAGCGCTGCGCCCACGACGGCGACCCGCTGTCCGTCCGGCGTCACGACCCGGCCCGCGGGCGGCAGCGACGCACGTGCGCGCTGAAGTCCCAGGCCTCGAGGAACTCCTCGGCCGCCCGCCACCCGCTGCGGAAGAGCCGGTCCTGCGTCGCGCGGTCGAGGTCGAAGTCGACGACCGAGACGCCGTCGGTCGGGACGAACACCGTGCGCTCCACGGTGCAGGGGTCGTCGAGGTAGCGGTTGCCCTGATCGGTGAGCAGCGTGTCGAGCGCCGCGAGCGCGATGTCGAGCGGCCCGTCGACGTGCTCGGTGTGCGGGGGCGTGGGCGGCCTGGTGGTGAGGCGCACACCGAAGGTGGGCCAGCGGGGCTCGACGCTGTCGGCCCGGTCGAACAGGCCGACCGGGAAGTTGCTGAGCAGCCCCCCGTCGACCCAGGTGGCGCGACCGTCCGCTCCTGCCAGGCGGACCGGCTGGTGCACCGGCTCGAAGAAGAAGGGGATGGCAGCACTGGCCCGCACGGCCCGCGCCACCGGGTACCCGTCGGGGTCCGCGCCGTAGGAGGGCAGGTCCCACGGGACGGCCGCGAGCCGCCGGCGGGAGAGGTCGGAGACCGTGACCACGAGGCTGTACGCGTGCTCCTGCGGCAGCCCGTCCGCGGCGTCGCCGCCGGCCGGCAGGCGCAGGTCGCCGAAGGCGCGCACGCCGAGCTCACCGAGCGCGCCGGTCATGAACTGCTCGAGATACCGGCCCTCGTGCAGCCCGTCGCGCACGAGCAATGCGAGACCGCGGCCGACGACGGGCAGCCGGCCGATGCCCCCGACGTCACGGAAGCGCCGGTAGTCCACGGCCCGCATCACGTCCTCGAGCCGGCTCAGGGGCTCCCCGGCCCGCTGCAGCCCCGCGACCAGCGACCCCACCACGGCACCGGCCGACGAGCCGGCCACCCGCGGGAATCCGTAGCCGGCGTCGGCCAGCGCCGACACCGCGCCGACCAGACCGATGCCCTTGACCCCGCCGCCCTCCAGCACGAGGTCGGCCCTCCGCCCGTCCATGCGGGGCATCCTGCCGTCAGGGGGTGACGCCGCCGGTGCGCCGGTCGATGCTCTCGACGTGCCGCCCGGTCTCGCGGGCCACCCCGAGCAGCTCCTGAGCCCGCGCGAGCGTCTGCCGCGCGACGCGCAGGGCGGCGATCCACCCTCGCGTGCCGACCCAGCCCCGGTCGGGCGAGGCGGTGAGCGCGGTCACGCCGCGTACGGTCCTGCTCGTGCACCCCGTCCTCGCTGCACAGGCCGCCGCCGCAGCGCAGGCGCTGCCGCGCGAGGTGCACGACTACTACGCCGGCGGCTCGGGCGGCGAGATCTCGGTCGACGAGGCCGAGCGCGCGTGGCAGCGGTACCGGCTGCGCCCACGGGTGCTGCGCGACGTCGCCGACGTCGACACCTCCGTGGAGCTGCTCGGGCACCGCCTGCTCACGCCGGTGCTCGTCGCCCCGACCGCGCTGCACGGCCTGGCCCACCGCGACGCCGAGAAGGCGACGGCGCTCGGCGCGGCCGACGCCGGGTCGCTGCTGGTCGCCTCGACCCGCACGTCGTTGCCGCTCGAGCAGGTGCCCGTGGGTCCGTGGTGGTTCCAGGTCTACGTGCTGCGCGACCGGCGCGTGACGCGCGCGATGGTCGAGCACGCCGCGGCGGTGGGCGCGTCGGCGCTGGTGGTCACCGGCGACACCCCGCGGGTGGCGATGAAGCGGCGCACCGGCCCGCCGCCGCGCGGCACCGCCGCGCTCGCCGCCCTCGCCCAGCACCGCGCCGCCGGCCGCGAGGGGGACCTCGTCGACCACGGCGACGTCGAGCAGGACCCGAGCGCCTCCCTCTCGGTGATCGGCGAGCTGGCGGCCGCGAGCGGGCTGCCGGTGCTGGTGAAGGGCGTGCTGCGGGGTGACGACGCGGTCGCCTGCCTGGACGCAGGAGCAGCCGGCGTCGTGGTCAGCAACCACGGCGGTCGCCAGCTCGACCGGGCCGTGCCGACGGCGCGCGCGCTACCCGAGGTGGTCGACGCCGTGGCCGGCCGCGCGCCGGTGCTCGTCGACGGCGGCCTGCGCAGCGGCGCGGACGTGCTCACCGCGCTCGCGCTGGGAGCCGCCGCCGTGCTCGTGGGCCGGCCGGTGCTGTGGGCGCTCGCCGCGGCGGGCGCGGACGGCGTGCGCGACTGCCTGCTTGCGCTCACCGCCGACGTCGAGGAGGCGATGGCGCTCGCGGGGGCGCGCACGACCGCGGGTGTGACGCGCGACCTGGTCGTCGCCGCGGCCGACTGAGCAGGATCGGCGCGCACGGCGTCGAAGTCCGCACGACCGCCCCCCCGTGTGAGGACCTCCCGTGCGCTACCGCTCCCTGCTGCTCGCCGGCGTCGTGCCGCTCGCGCTCGCCGGCCACTCGCTGGCCGCGCCTTCCTGCACCACGCCGGGGACGGAGGCGGCCTGCGGCGGCCGGATCGTCGCCGAGCCGGAGAACTCGGCGTCCTTCCACCAGTTCGACGGGCCGGTCGAGAGCGTCGAGAAGAGCCTGAAGGCGATGGAGGCGCTCGCCCCCGGGTTCCTGGAGGTCAAGCCGCTGGCGCAGTGGACCGGCAACCCGTCGCACCAGAGCTTCAACGGGCTGCCGATCTGGGTGGTGCGGGTGACCGACGAGAGCGCGCCGCGCGAGGGCAAGGCGCAGGTCGCGGTGTCGCTGTCCGTGCACGGGCTCGAGGCGGCCGGTCGCGAGGGCGGGCTGCGATACGTCGAGGACCTGGCCCGCTGGGCGAAGGACGACCCCGAGCACGTCCTCTACAGCGGCGACCACGGCGTCCCGTTCGCCGAGGTGATGCGGCAGACCGAGACGTTCATCGGCTTCACCAACAGCGACGGCTGGGCGTCCGGCGACCTCGACTCGGGCGAGGTCGGGTTCGCGCGCGGCAACGGCAACACCCAGGGGCCGGTCGGCGCGCTGCAGCCCGGCAAGGACCTCAACCGCGACTTCGCCACCGTCGGCTGGTTCGACCGCTCCGGCGGTCGCGGGCTGGCCGAGAGCGAGCCGGAGATCGCCGGCTGGACCGCGCTGGTGCGCTCGTTGCCGAATCTGAAGACCAGCAGCGACATCCACGGCGAGCTGACCACGCCGAACGACGCGTTCAGCGACCTGATCATCCCGGCCGGGCAGTGGACGCCCACGCGCCAGGAGCAGGTCAACCAGCTCGGCCTCAACATGATCAGGACGGTCGAGCGCAAGTTCGAGGACCACGGCGTCCGGCTGCACGAGCTCGCGCCGTACCTGCCCGGCGGCGTCGTGCCGAGCAAGCCGGCGAACGTCGCGGCGGCGTACGACATCGTCGGCTACGACGACTCGGGCTTCATGGGCGACTGGTTCAGCCAGGAGCGCGACTCCGTGCACATGGACGTCGAGAACTTCCTCAGCAACCTCGCGCCGAACAGCGTCTGGGTGCCCGAGCTCGAGCGGGCGCACGTCGCCGCGGTGCGCGGCAACATCGAGGCGACGATCGTCGAGGCGCTCGTGACCGACCAGGTGAGGCCGTCGGCGGACTACGGCCGGATCGCCTACGTCGACGACCCGGTGCGGGTGAAGAGCGACGAGGCCTACGCCCTCGACGGCGTGCCGGGCACCGGCAGCGCGGTGGTCGAGGGCGAGACGCAGAAGCCGTACGACGTCAGCCGGCTCGACTACTACGCGACGCTGCGGGAGGCCTTCGGCGCCGACATCGCGGCGGTGTCCGCCGACGCCGTCGCGTCGCAGGACCTGTCGTCCTTCGACACGCTCGTCGTCACCGACATGGAGGGCCTGCCGCACGGCAGCACGGTGTCGAGGGAGGCCTACCTCGCCGGACTCGACGCCTTCGCCAGGGGCGGCGGCCAGCTGCTGCTCACCGACCGCGCCGTCCGGCTGGCCGCCGAGCTCGGCGCCGTCGACGCCTCGGCGCTGACGCTGAACCGCACCGACGCCGGGCACGTCGACTTCCTCGCCCCGCTCGGCGACCACCCGTACGAGCAGGGCCTGGTCGGCAAGCCGAGCCAGACGTACTACGAGGTGATGCTGGGCTTCCCGAAGCGGTACTCGGCGCCGAACTGGGGCATCGAGCGCACCGCGTGGGAGGCCGCCGGCGGGACGACGGTCGGCACCGTCGGCGCCCAGGGCGCGCGGACCTCGCCGAACACGGTGCTCGGCACCCTGCCGTGGGGCGAGGGCCAGATCACCGTCTTCGGCGCGGTGCTCCCCCAGCCGATCGAGCGGCTCGTGCTGGAGAACGGCACCGTCACCGAGACGCCGCACCCGCACGGGCTCGCCGCGTACGCCGTGACGATCACTGGCGGGCAGGTGCTCGACAACGTCCTCGCGTTCCGCGGGGTCGACCGCAGCACGCCCACGGCGTCGGCACCCGACGGCGGCTCGACCGCACCCGGCAAGAGCGCCGGCAAGAGCGCCGGCAAGAGCGGCGGCAAGGGCGCCGGCCCGCGCCACTGACC
Organism: Mycobacteriales bacterium; assembly: GCA_035554015.1. Lineage (GTDB taxonomy): Bacteria > Actinomycetota > Actinomycetes > Mycobacteriales > SCTD01 > DATLGD01. The sequence continues at coordinate 6,314 of DATMJH010000371.1, read as the reverse complement.
CCACCGGCCCGCGCCGCTTGACCCCACCGGCCCGCGCCACTGACACCGCGCCGCCCGCGCCGCGATCTTCGTCCTGTGCACCGTTCGCCCGCGGGGAAGGCGCGCACAGGACGAAGATCGGCGCCCAGGGCGGCGGTCGCGATGGGGCAGGCTGGTCGCCGTGGACGACGGTGAGCGGCGCGCGCTGCAGGCCCTGACCGACGCCGGCGTCGAGCACCGGGTGCTGCGGCACGGGCCGGTGCGGAGCCTGGCCGAGGCAGCTGCGGCGCGCGGCGTCGAGCCGGCAGCCGTCGTCAAGACGATCGTGGTCCGGCGCGGCGAGGGTGACCTGCTGTTCGTGCTCGTGCCGGGTGACCGGGAGATCGCCTGGCCGCGGCTGCGGGCGCTGCTCGGCGTCTCCCGGCTGTCGATGCCCGACGCCGCCGCGGCCCGTGACGCGACCGGCTACGAGCGCGGCACGATCACCCCGTTCGGCAGCGCCACGGCCTGGCCGGTCGTGGCGGACGAGCGGCTGTGCGGGCGCGACGTCACGCTCGGCGCAGGGGCGCACGGCGTCGCCGTCGCCCTGCGCGCGGACGACGTCATCGCGGTGCTCGGCGCCACCGTCGCCGACGTCACCGATCCCGCCGGCTGAGCGGCTGTTCCACAGCCCGAGCCGCTGCCCACAGCCTGCGCCGGGCGCCCGCGGCTGTCGGCCGGCTCGCCTAGCGTGACCATCGTGCCGGCCACCGCTCCCGCCCGAGACGCCCAGCGGGCGCGGGTCTATCGCGCCGAGGACGCCTGGGCGGCACAGCTCGACGCGGCCCGGCTCGGGGCCGCGCTGGCGACCGTCGGCGGCAGCGCGGTCGTGCTGCCGGCAGAGCGCCGGTTCGGCACGCTGGAGGCGGTCGCCGGCTACTGCGCGCGGGTGCTGGCGCTGCCCGAGGTCGCCGCGCTGGGGCCGGTGGCGCCACCCGCGCTGCGGCCGCGCCGCGGGCTGCGCTCGGCGCACTGGCAGCCCCCCGGCGTGGTCGCGCTGCCGGTGCCCCCGCACGGCGAGCCGTGGGCGCTGCGCGAGTCGGTCGTGCTGCACGAGCTCGCCCACCACGTCGGCGAGTGCACCGGCCGCACGCGGGGGCACCGTCCGCCGTACCCGGCGCTGGTGCTGGTGCTGGTGGAGGCGGTGCTCGGCGCAGAGGCGGCTCTGGCGCTGCGTGTGCACTACGGGCAGGAACGGGTCGAGGTGGGAGTGCTGTGACGGCGGTTCGGGAGGAGTCGGGCGAGGCAGGCGACCGGCTGGTCGACAAGGTCGGCAAGCTGCTGGCCCAGGCGGAGGGCACCGACAACGAGCACGAGGCGGCCGCGTTCGTCGAGCGCGCCCAGGCGCTCGCGACGGCGCACGCCGTCGACCTCGAGCTGGCCCGGGCGCGGCAGCGCGAGCGGCATCGCCGCAGCGCCCACGAGCCCCTGGTGCAGGAGCGGCTCGACGTCGGCGCCCGCGGGCGGCGCGGCAACCGGCACCGCGTGCTGCTGTACGCCGTGGTGGCCCGCGTCAACGACGTCATGGTCAACGTGGCGCACGACAGCACCTACGTCATCGGGTTCGGGCACCGCTCCGACCTGGAGGTCGTCGAGCGGCTGTACGCCTCGCTCGCCGTGCAGATGACCGTCGCGGCGCAGCGCCGGCTCGACGCCGGCGAGCACCGACGAGAAGGGGTCGCGGCGCAGTCGTGGCGGCTGTCGTTCTACGACGGCTGGGTCGACGCCGTCGGCCGCCGGCTCGAGCAGGCACGCGAGCGGGCGCAGGCCGCTGCCATCGCGGCTGCGCCCGCCCCCGCCGAAGGAGAGCCGTCCGCCGCGCTGGTGCTGCGCGCCAAGGGCGACCGCGTCCGCGACTTCTACGCCGAGCAGTCCGACGCCCGCGGGTCGTGGCGCGGCGCCGCCGCCGGGCGGACGACCCGCAGCCGGGCGGCGACGGCAGCCGGTCGGTCCGACGGCGAGCGCGCCGACCTCGGTCAGAGCGGGGTGCGTCAGAGAGGTCGGCTCGGCGCCTGACCGCGCGGCGCCGGCAGCCGCACGTCGCCGGCCTGGACCGGCGGCGCCGTCGCGCGCCTGGCGGCCTTGTCGGCGTACATCGCCGTGTCCGCGGCCGAGAGCACGTCGCTCAGCGTCGACCCGGCCGTCGCGCTGGCCGTGCCCGTGCTGACCGACATCGGCAGCCCCGTGACCGCGGCTGCGAGTCCGAGACGCTCCTCCAGCGCGCAGCGGGCGCGGACGACGCCGTCAGCGGTGCCGTGGTCCTCCACCACGGCGAACTCGTCACCCGAGAGCCGGGCCACGACGCCGCCGGAGAAGACGTCGGCCAGCGCCGTCGCCACGGTGACGAGCAGGACGTCCCCGACGTCATGACCCTGCGTGTCGTTGACGTGCTTGAGGCCGTCGACGTCGATGAACCACACGCGCACCGGCCGACCCTGATCGAGTCGGGCCTGCGCCGCCTCCAGGAAGCCGCGGCGGTTGAGCAGCCCGGTGAGGTCGTCGCGCTGCGACAGCGTGCGCAACTCGTCCTGGGTGTCGAGCAACCGGTGCAGCGTGCCGCGGCGTACCACGTTGGCCAGCGCTGCCACGATCGAGCCGAGCACCAGCGGTGCCAGCGCAGTGAGCGCGGCGTCGACGGACGTGATCGCCGTCAGCAGGGCCAACCAGGCCGCCACGAGCCCACCGACGACCCCTGCCACCCAGCGCGGGTCCACCAGGCAGACGCCGACGGAGACGGCGATGAGCGTGACGTTGACGGTCAGGTAGTCCTGCTCCGCGATGGCGTACTGGACGGCGCAGTTCGCGAACACCAGCGCCGCGATGGCCGCGCCGACCGCGTGTGCCCGGGCGGGCGGCACCGGTTCGCGCTCGAAGCGCGCAGCGGCAGCGCCCGTCACCAGTGCCGTGAGGGCCGCGACGGCGGTCATGACGGGCAGCGCCGTCCCCTCGAGCGACAGCGGGTGCCACAGCACGAACAGCAGGAACGTCGCCGCGACGACGGCGCTCGCCCCGGGCAGCCCCTCGGCGACGACGGCGCCGTACCCGTGCCGGTACCGCGTGTCGGCCAGCGCCACTGCACCCCCTGGTGTGCGAACCCGGTCAGTCTGAGCGACACCGGACGCGCTGTCAGGCGGAACGGCGATGGCCGAGGCGCCCGCACTGGCTGCGCGTGCCGCCGGCCCCTCGTCGGTCAGGTGTCGCGCAGCAGTGCGATCGTCGTCAGCAGCACGAAGACGGCCAGGAAGATCAGCCCCCACCCGAGCGAGCGCGGCTTGCCACGGCGGAACGACCGCACCAGCAGGTAGGCCGCGAACAGCAACGCGGCGACGGCGAAGGCCCACAGCGTCATGGCGCGCAGTCTGCCGCGTGGCCGCGGCGCACCGGCACAGGGACGCGCCGGCCGGTTCGTCGTCACGGCCGGCCGAGACTCCACCGGACGACGTCACGCTCTGTGAGCAGGAACACAGACGTTCTCGGCGAACGGGGAGGAACCGGAACCTCCCCTCGCCCCTGGAGCGACATGACAGTCTCCCGCGCCACCTCGCGCCGGATCGGCATCAACGCCGCGGTGGTGGCCGCCGCGCTGATCGCCACGCCGGTCGTCGCGAACGACGACCCCGGGCCCGACCCGGTCGCGGTCGCGCTCTCCGACATCCGGTCCGACCCCGGCAAGTACGGCGTGACCCCCGCCGACGTCGACGAGCTCGAGGTCACCGACGCCTACACATCCGCGCACAACGGCGTCACCCACGTCTACGTCCGGCAGCTGGTGAAGGGCGAGCCCGTCGCGGGGACGCAGGCCAACGTCAACGTGAGCAGGGACGGCGAGGTGGTCCACTACGGCTCGCGGCTGGTCGCGGACGTCGACGGGCTGGTCTCCGGCTCCGCGGCGCTGACGGCGATCGAGGCCGTCGCGGCCGCGGCTCGCGGGCTGGGCCTCGACGCGCCGTCCGGCTCGGCGCTGCTGAAGGACACCACCGAGGGTGCCATCCGCACGGCCCTGGTCAGCGAGAGCGGGATCGCCGTGCGGCCCATCCCGGCCGTCCTGAGCCCGGTCGCGACGCGCGACGCCGTCCGGCTGGCGTGGACGGTGGAGATCGAGCGGCCGGGCGGCACCGAGTGGTGGCTCGCGGCGGTCGACGCCGAGACCGGTGCGCTGCTCGACTCGGAGAACCTCGTCGTCAACGAGCGCGCGACCGACACGGCCGGGGCCGACGGGCGCGCACCCCTGTCGCCCGAGCAGGGCGGCCCGTCCGGTCTCACCCCGCAGAAGGACGGCTCGAAGTACCGCGTCTTCGCTCAGCCGCTGGAGAGCCCGAACGACGGCCCGCGCACGGTGGTCACGTCGCCGGCCGATCCGCTGTTCTCGCCGTTCGGCTGGCACGACGTCGACGGCAAGCCCGGGCCGGACACGACGACGACGTACGGCAACAACGCCAAGGCGTACGCCGACACCGTCAACGACAACGCGCCGGACGCGGGCTCGCAGCCCAGCAGCACCAGCCGCAGCTTCCAGTACGTCGCCGACGAGCGGCTCACCCCCGCCTCGTACCGGGACGCGGCGGTGACGAACCTGTTCTACTGGACCAACGTCATGCACGACTTCACCGCGCGGTACGGCTTCGACGAGGCGGCCGGCAACTTCCAGGTCGTCAACTACACCGGCGCCGGCAAGGGCGGCGACGAGGTGCAGGCCGAGGCGCAGGACGGCGGCGGGGTGCTCAACGCGAACTTCGCGACGCCGCCGGACGGCCGCCAGCCGCGGATGCAGATGTACCTGTGGGTACCGGGCGCCGGTCCGCTGCTGCCGAACGGCCAGGTCACCACGCCGAGCCGTCCGGAGGCCCTGGTGCGAGACGGCGACTTCGACTCCGGCGTCGTCGCGCACGAGTTCGGGCACGGCGTCTCGAACCGCCTGACCGGCGGGCCGAACACCGGCGGCTGCCTGAGCACGACGACGACGCAGGAGCAGATGGGCGAGGGCTGGAGCGACTTCTTCAGCTTCGCCACGACGATGCGGGCGTCCGACGCGCTCGACCTCGGCGCGACCCCGCGCGGCATCGGGACCTACGTGCTCTACGAGCAGGGCCGCACCGAGAAGGGCATCCGCGAGACGCCGTACAGCACCGACATGAGCATCGACTACGCCACCTACGACGAGATCAAGAAGAGCTCGGTGCGGGCGCCGCACGGCGTCGGCTGGGTGTGGGCGTCGATGCTGTGGGAGGTCTACTGGAACCTCGTCGCCGAGCACGGCTTCAACCCCGACCTCGACGACGCGTGGAACACCGGTGGCAACAACCTCGCGGTGCAGCTGGTCATGGACGGCATGAAGTTCCAGCCCTGCCGGCCCGGCTTCGAGGACGGCCGCGACGCGATCCTCGCCGCCGACCGCGCGCTGACCGGCGGCGAGAACTCGTGCGCGATCTGGCGCGGGTTCGCCAAGCGCGGCCTCGGCGTCAGCGCGTCCCAGGGTGACCCCGGGAGCAAGACCGACGGCGCCGAGGCGTTCGACCTGCCCGACGGCTGCTGACCTCGAGCAGCCCGGGCACGACACCGTGCCCGGGCTGCCCGGCGGCGGTCCCGCGCGACAGGGCGTCGCGGCGGCTGTGGCACGCTGCCAGGGCTCGCAGACCCGCCCGGAAGGACCCGTGACCGACGACGCCCTCGTCCCGCCGCCGCAGCGGCCGGACCCGCGCCGCCAGGAGATCGAGCGGTACCCGTTCACGGTGGAGCTGCAGACCCGCTGGGGCGACATGGACGCCCTGCACCACCTCAACAACTCGGCGCTCGCCAGGTACTACGAGGAGGCGCGCGTCCGCTTCCTCGCGCACGCGCAGTCGTCGCTGAGCGACCCGCCGCGCGTGATGGTGGGCGCGCTGCGGATCGACTACCTGCGCCAGGCCCACCACCCCGCGCCGATCACGGCGGCGGTGGGCGTCGCCGGCGTCGGTGGCGCATCGATCCGGCTGCTGCAGGCGCTGTTCCAGTCGGGGGCGTGCGTCGGGCTCGCCGACGTGACGCTGGTACGCACCACGGCGGACCGAGGGAAGGCCGAGCGCGTCCCCGACGCCTGGCGCGCGCGCTTCGGCGAGCTCGGCATGCGACCACCGGCCTGACCGGCGGAGCTCGCCGGTCGGCCGACGGACTAGCCGGCGTAGAGCTGCTCGATCTCCCGGGCGTAGCGCTCGTGCACGCCGCGCCGCTTGAGCTTCATCGTCGGCGTCAGCACCTCGCTGTCGGGCAGCCACTCCTCGCCGACGATGAAGCTCAAGCGGCGCGGCGTGCACGAGCGC
>DATMJH010000370.1:0-6167 GCA_035554015.1 Mycobacteriales bacterium | reverse complement strand
CGACGACGAACCCGACCGCGCCGACCACGAACCCGACCACGCCGGCGGTGCTGCCCTTCGTGCCCGACGCCGCGGCACCGACCGCGCTGCCACGGACCGGCACGGACTACCTGCTGCCGACTCTCGCACTGGGCCTCGGGGGGCTGCTCATCGGCGCGCTGCTCGTCGGCGCGGGACGCCGACGCCGCAGCTGACGCGGTGAGCACACCGCCGGCCCTCGGCCACCGTCCGGGGGCCGGCGGCGTGCTCCGGTCGTGCCGGAGCGCGCCGGTGCCAGCATGGGGCGGTGCGTCCCGACTCCGAGCATGACTCCGACAGCGCCAGCCACGACGACACCGACCTCGAGGAACTCGCGCGCCACGTCCACACGCACGGCTCGGGCGGCCGGCACGCCCGGCCCGCCGTGGGCACTCCCGAGGCGCAGGCCCGCCGTCGGCTGACCAGGCTGCTGACGGCACTGCTGCTGCCACTGGTGCTGCTGACCGTGGCCGGCATCGCACTGCTGTGGCCCGACGGGTCGCCGCCGGGCTTCCCGTCCGGCCTCGGTCCGGCGACCGGCCTGGTGCGTGCGGACATCGAGAGCCGGCAGACGGTGCCGTGCCCGGAGCGCGGCGTGGCGCCGGAGGACGAGCTGGTCCCGGTGCTGCCGCCGCCGGCCGAGGACGTCGCGGAGACCGAGTGCGTCTCGGCGCGCGTGAGGGTGCTCGAGGGGCCGACCGAGGGCGACGAGTTCGTGCTCGACGTGCTGTCGACGCCACTGCAGCCGTTCCCGCAGGACGGCCGCATCGTGCTGTCGTACGACGAGGGCGCCGAGCCCGGTCAGCAGTACACGTTCGCCGACGTCGAGCGCACCCGCCCGCTGCTGCTGCTCGGCGCCCTGTTCGCCGTCGCGGCCGTGGTACTCGGCCGGTTCACCGGTCTGCGCGCGCTGTTCGGGCTCGGGCTCTCGCTGCTCGTGCTGACGACGTTTGTGCTGCCGGCGCTGCTCGACGGGCAGAACGCACTGCTCGTCGCGCTCGCCGGCTCGGCGCTGGTCATGTTCATCGTCCTGTACCTGGCGCACGGCGTGACCGTGCAGACGAGCATCGCGGTCCTCGGCACGCTCGGGAGCCTGACGCTGACGGTGCTGCTGGCCCAGCTGTTCGTCTCGCTCACCGGCCTGACCGGCCTCGGGTCGGACGAGACGAGCCTGCTGAGCGCGACCGTGCGCGACCTCGACATCCGCGGGCTGCTGCTGGCCGGCATCGTCATCGGCTCACTCGGCGTGCTCGACGACGTCACGGTCACGCAGTCGTCGGCGGTCTGGGAGCTGCACCTGGCCAAGCCGACCGCCAGCGTCCGCGAGCTCTACCGCGCCGGTACGCGGATCGGCCGCGACCACATCGCCGCCACCGTCAACACGCTCGTGCTGGCCTACGTCGGCGCGTCCCTGCCGCTGTTCGTCGTCTACGAGCTGGCCGGCTCCGGGCTGCGCGACGTGCTGACCTCCGAGGTCGTCGCGCAGGAGGTCGTCCGCACGCTGGTCGGCAGCCTCGGCCTGGTCGCCGCGGTGCCGCTCACCACGCTGCTGGCCGCGCTCACGGTGCGCATCGACCGGCCCGGCCGGTCCTGAGAGCGGCTGCGGCTGCGCCCCGAGAGGTGTCAGACTCCGGGCTCCAGCCCACGGGCTCGTCCCTCGTGCACCGAACGGAGCTCCTCGTGCACCTCACGTCGTCCCGCCTGCGGCCGGCCGCCGCGATGGCGGCCCTGGCCCTGCTCGCCGGCTGCGGCGGGGCGGACACCGCCGCGCCCGACCGGCTCAGCCCGGTGGAGGCGGTCCGGGCGGCCGCGTCGCAGACCGCGGAGGCCGGCTCGAGCCGGTACGAGATGACCCTCGTCACCGAGGTGCAGGGCCAGTCCGTCGAGATGGGCGGCGGCGGGGTGATGGACCCTGCGACCGGTGCGGCCGAGTCCACCTTCACGCTTCCCGGCGGCGCGGGCACGATCGAGCAGCGCGTCGTCGACGGCACGATGTACATGACGCTGCCGAACCAGACGGGCTGGTACGCCATCGCGGTCGAGGACCTCGTCGGCACCCAGCTGGCGTCCGCCGCCGCCCCGACGGACGCGTTCGCGGCGCTCACCGACCTGGCCGGCGGCGTCGAGGAGGTCGGCGAGGAGGACGTGCGCGGCGAGCCCGCGACGCGCTACCGCGGTGCCTTCCCCGCGGACGTCGCGCGCGAGCAGTTCGGCGGCGCGCTCGGCGAGGCGGCCGGGAAGGCGCTCGCGAGCATCGAGGAGGTCCCCTTCGAGGTCTGGATCGACGACCAGGGCCGGGTGCGCCGCTACACCACCACCGTCGACATCCCGGCGTCGGACGCCACGGGCGGCGAGCCGGTGTCGAGCAGCATGACGATGGAGCTGTTCGACTTCGGCGTGGAGGTCGACGTCCAGGCGCCACCCGCCGACGAGGTGCAGGACGGCCAGGTGATCCTCGACGGGCTGCGCGGGCTGAGCTGACCCGCCGGACGTGGTGAGACGTCGTCGAGCAGGGTAGGCAGCGCACGTCCCCGTCTCCGCCCCGCCAGGAGGACCCGTGATCCGCCGCCTCGCCCGTCCGCTGCTCGCCGCCACCTTCATCGCCGAGGGGGTGGACGCGCTGCGCAACCCGACGCCGCACGTCCAGCAGGCACGGGCCGCGGGGCTCGACGACGCCGAGCGGCTCGTGCAGGTCAACGCGGCCACGAAGGTCGGCGGAGGCGCGCTGCTCGCCCTCGACAAGCTGCCGCGACTCTCGGCGCTGGCGCTGGCGGCGTCGCTGGTGCCGACGACCCTGGTGCGCAACGCGTTCTGGAGCGAGGACGACCCGCAGGCCAGGGCGCAGAAGAAGTCGGGCCTGGTCACCGACCTCGGGCTGCTCGGCGGGCTGCTCGTCGCGACGGCGGACACCGGCGGCCGCGAGTCGGTGCCGCACGCCGCGGCGCGGCTGTCGCGACGCGCGCGGCGCAAGGCCGCGAAGCGCGCGGCGGCGGCGCACAAGAAGGCGGCCAGGGCCCAGCACAAGGCCGGCGAGGTCGTCCACGCGGCGGCAGAGGCCCTCCCGCTCGGCTGACCCCCCTGCCGGACGTCAGGAGAGCTGAGCCTGCACCTGCTCCGACCTCATGACGCAAGGGACGGCGACCTGCGGGACGTCAGGAGATATAAGCCTGCACCTGCTCCGACCTCATGACGCAGGGGTCAGGGGCGCAGGCGGTCGAGCACGGCGACGACGTCGTCCAGCGGCAGCTCGTTGTCCGGGTCGAAGCGGCTCCCAGCCGCCAGGCCGATGCCGGCCATGCAGATCGTGCGGTCGACGAACTCGGCGAGGTCCGGCCACGGGAAGTACGGCTTGGCGACCAGCAGGGCGGCGACGCCGTGCGCCGCGGCCCACAGGCTCAGGGCGAGCTCGACGGCGTCGCCCTCGAACACCCCGGCGTCGATGCACGCCCGCACGGACTCGACCAGGTAGCCGAACGCGCCGCTCGCGATGAGCTGGTCCCGTGACTCCGGTCCCGGGTCGTGGCTCCGCATCATGACGATGCGGTAGTGCTCGGGGTTCTCCAGCGCGAACCGGACGTAGGCGTTGCCCTGCCGGCGGAGGCCGTCGAACGGGTCGTCGCCCTCCTCGCCCGCCTCGCGCAGCCGCACGTGCAGCTGCTCGAAGACCTCCTCGCAGACGGCGTCGAGCAGCGCCTGCTTGTCGGCGAAGTGCAGGTAGATCGACGGCACGCTGACGCCGACCCGCTGCGCCACCGCGCGCACGGAGACGGCGTCCTCGTCCCCGGTCTCGCGCAGCAGGTCCATCGCCGCCCGCAGCAGGTCCTGGCGCAGCGCGGCGCCCTCGCCACGCCGTGACCGGCGGCGGGCGGCCGGTGCCGTGGCGGTCGTCTCAGGCACGGACCGGTTCCGGCAGCTCGGGCACGTCGGGCACCTGTCCAGTGTCGCCGAGCTCGGCCTCGGCGAGCCCGAAGCGGTCGTGCAGCCGGCGCAGCGGTGCCGGTGCCCACCAGTTCCACCGCCCGGCCAGCCGCATGAACGCCGGCACCAGCGCGCCGCGCACGAGCGTCGCGTCCACGACGACCGCCAGCGCCGTGCCGAGGCCGAGCAGCTTGATGAACGAGATGCCCGAGCTGATGAAGGCGATGAACACGATGGCCAGCAGCCCGGCGGCGGCGGTGATGAGCCGCCCGGTGCGCTCGAGGCCGAGCGCGACCGCGGCCCGGTTGTCGCCGGTGCGCAGCCACTCCTCGCGGATGCGGGAGAGCAGGAAGACCTCGTAGTCCATCGACAGGCCGAACAGCACGCAGAACATGAGGATCGGCGTCGTCGTGTCGAGAGTGCCGGTGACGATCGGGTCGCCGACCAGCCAGGTGAGGTTCCCCTCCTGGAAGACCCACACCATCGCGCCGAACGTGGCCGACAGCGACAGCAGGTTCAGCACGATCGCCTTCACCGGCAGCACGACGCTGCCGGTGAACAGGAACAGCAGCACGAGCGTCGCGACGACGATCAGACCGAGCGCGACGGGCAGGTCGGCGCCGAGCGAGGCCTTGGTGTCGGCGAGCGACGCCGCCTGCCCGGCCACCAGCACGTCGTCGAACGGCGCGTCCACCGCGCGCACCCGCTCGACGAGCGCCTCGCCCTCCGGGCCGTAGCCCTCGCCGCTGGGGACGATCGTCACGTAGGTGCCGTCGTCACCTGCCGCGGATGCCACCGCCGGCGACGGCGGCGCGACCTGCTGCCCCCCCGCGTAGGAGCCGGTGAGCGCGTCGACGCGCTCCACGCCGTCGACCTGCGAGAGCTGCGCGGCCCACGCGGCGATGTCGCCGATGCGGCTCTCGGCCGGACCGGTGCCCTGGACGACCGCCGTCAGCGCAAGCGGCTCGTTGCTCGGGAACTCGTCCCGGATCGTCTGTGCGGTGACGTGCGCACCGGCCTCGCGCGGCAGCACCCGGTCGTCGGGCAGGCCGAACACGACCTGCGTGAACGGCAGGCCGGCGCCGACGAGCAGCAGCAGCACCACCGTGGCGATCGGGACCGGCCGGCGCATCACGGTGACCGCCAGCCGGTGCCAGAAGCCCTCGCCCACGGCCTTCGGGCGGCGCGGTGGCAGCCGCAGCGCGCGACGCAGCGGCTTGCCGAGGTCGAAGGAGTCGATGCGGCGGCCGAGCACGATCAGCGCCGCGGGCAGCACGACGACGGCGCCGACGGCGGCGAACAGCACGGCGCTGACGCCGGCGTAGGCGAACGACCGCAGGAAGTACAGCGGGAACACGAGCAGCGCAGCCAGGCTCAGCAGCACCGTGACGGCGGAGAACAGCACGGTGCGCCCCGCGGTCTGCACCGTGCGCACGACGGCGGCGCGGTCGCTCAGCCCGCCGGCCCGCTCCTCGCGGTAGCGGGTGAGCATGAACAGGCTGTAGTCGATCCCGAGGCCGAGACCGAGCGAGATGGCCAGGTTGACCGAGTAGACGCTGACGTCGGTGACGCCCTGCAGCAGCTGCAGCGTGAAGAAGGTGCCGAGAATGGACAGCACGCCGACGAGCAGCGGCAGCCCCGCGGCGACGGCGCTGCCGAACACGAGCACCAGCAGCACGGCGGTGATCGGGATGGCGATCGACTCCGCCCGCTTCAGGTCGGCCTCGATGGTGTCACCGACCTGGCGGTAGCCCTCCATCTCGCCGCCGACGTCGACCCGCAGATCCTCGCGGCCGGCGAGCGCCGTCGTCGTGTACTCCTCGACGATCCGCTCGACGCGCTCGATCTGCTCGTCCTCGCTGCCGGTTAGCCGGCCGAGCACGAGGGCGCGATCACCGCCCTCGCTCTTCAGCGACGGCGCCTGCGTCGTCCAGTACGACACCACCTGCAGCACACCCTCTTCGGCCGCAAGCTGCGCGGTGAGCTGCCGGCCCGCGGCGGCGACCGCCGGGTCGTCGACCGACCCGCCCGCCGCGGTGACGAGCAGCGTCAGGTTCGGTGCGCCGGCGCGGAACTCGGTCTCCAGCAGCCGGGTGGCCGCTGCCGACTCGGCGTCGGGGTCGTCGAAGCCGCCCGCCGACAGGTTGGCGGCGACGCTGCCGCCGACCGCGCCGGCCAGGACAGCGGCCCGAGGTTCCGCGCAGCCAGGGCTTGCGCACGCAGATGATCGT
>DATMJH010000369.1:0-17969 GCA_035554015.1 Mycobacteriales bacterium | reverse complement strand
AGATCGCGCTCTACTCGTTCATCATCCTGCTGCTGACCGGCACGTACCTGGCGTTCTTCTACACGCCGTCGCTGTCGGAGACCGTCTACGACGGCAGCTACACGCCGCTGGTCGGCGTCCCGATGAGCGAGGCGTACGACTCGACCCTCAAGATCGCGTTCGACGTCCGTGGCGGCCTGCTCATGCGACAGGTGCACCACTGGGCGGCGCTGCTGTTCATGGTCTCGATCGTCGTGCACCTGTTCCGCATCTACTTCACGGGCGCATTCCGCAAGCCGCGCGAGATCAACTGGGTCATCGGCTCGTTGCTGCTCATCCTCGGCATCGTCGAGGGCTTCGTCGGCTACTCGCTGCCGGACGACCTGCTGTCGGGCACCGGCGCCCGCATCACCTGGAGCATCATGCTCGCGGTGCCCGTGGTGGGCACCTGGCTGGCGTTCCTCATCTTCGGCGGCGAGTTCCCAGGCACCGACATCCTCGACCGGTTCTACATCGCCCACGTGTTCATCCTGCCGCTGATCATGCTCGGGTTGATCACCGTGCACATGATGATGATGTGGTACCAGAAGCACACCCAGTTCGCCGGGCCCGGCCGGACCGAGGACAACGTGGTGGGCAGCCGCTTCTTCCCCGTGTTCACCGCGAAGGCCGGCGGCTTCTTCTTCCTCGTGTTCGCCGTGCTCACGTTGATGGGCGGCTTCGCCCAGATCAACCCGGTCTGGCTGTACGGGCCGTACAACCCGTCGCAGGTGAGCGCCGGCTCGCAGCCCGACTGGTACATGGGCTTCCTCGACGGCTCCACCCGCCTCATGCCGGGCTGGGAGCTGTCCGGGTTCGGCTACACGCTTCCGCTGAACATCCTCGTGCCGGCCATGATCCTGCCAGGGCTGATCATGACGCCGATGATCCTCTGGCCCTGGATCGAGCAGTGGCTGACGAAGGACCGCGAGTACCACAACCTGCTCGACCGGCCGCGCGACAAGCCGGTGCGCACCGCCGTCGGCACGATGTCGATCACCTTCTACGTCATCCTGCTCATCGGTGGCGGCAACGACATCATCGCGTCGATCTTCGACCTGAGCGTCCAGGTCATCACCTGGACGCTGCGCATCTCGCTGTTCGTGCTGCCTCCGATCGTCTACTGGGCGACCAAGCGCATCTGCATCGGGCTGCAGAACAGCGACGAGGAGCTGCTGCACCACGGCATCGAGTCCGGCACCATCCGCCGGCTGCCCTCGGGCGAGTTCGTCGAGGAGACCGTCCCGCTCCCGGTGCCGCACCGCACCGCCCTCACGCAGTACGCGCCGTCCGAGCTGGCCAGCGGTGCGCACGAGCCGGGCGCCACCGAGCACGACGGCGAGACGCACATCGTGGAGGACGAGCTGCCCGCTCCGAAGGGGTTCCTGCGTCCGCGTCGCGACCGCAAGGCCGTCGGCGACCGCAAGGACGTCGCCGAGCTCGAGGGCTCGGGCCAGCAGTAGCTGCCTCCTCCGGGGAAGCCCCGCCGCCGTCGTGGTGGCGGGGCTTCGCCGTCTCCGGGCCCGCTCGGGGAGAATGATCCGTCCACCACCCCGACCGCCGAGGAGCACCGGATGAGCCAGCGTCCCGGCCCGCCGCCGGAGGACGCGCCGCTCCCCCCGCACCTCGACCCGCGCGGGCGGCGAGGCCGGCGGGAGCGCGAGCGGGCCCGGCCGGCGTCGACGCCGCCCGCTCCCGAGCCCGCCGCCGCGCCCGCCGGCGTGCCCACGGTGCTGCCGGACGGGCCGGATTCGCCGACGCCCCGCCGGCGCCGCGGCCGCACCCTGCGGCGCGTGCTGGCCGGGGTGCTGGTGCTGGTCCTGCTCGTCGTCGCCGCGGGCCTCGGCGCGCTGGCCTACTACGACCGGCAGATCGACCGGATCCCCGTCGCCGCGCTCGACGGCGGCGCCGGCCCGGACGGCGACGACGTCAACTACCTGCTCGTGGGCACCGACTCGCGGCGCGGGCTCACGCCCGAGGAGCTACAGCAGGCCCGCACGACGCTCGACGACGGCGAGGCGGGCCTCACCGACACGATCATCCTGCTGCACGTGCCGGCGGCGGGGACGCCGACGCTGGTGTCGTTCCCGCGGGACTCGTGGGTCCAGCAGCCCGACGGCGGCAGGGGCCGCATCAACAGCGTCTACCCCGAGGCCGAGGACCGGCAGCCCGGCAGTGGACCGAGCGCGCTCGTGCAGACGGTGGAGCAGCTGTCGGGTCTGCAGATCGACCACTACGTCGAGGTCGGCTTCATCGCCTTCCTGCGGCTGACCGACGCGCTCGGCGGCGTCGAGGTGAACCTGTGCCAGCCGGCGCAGGACGCCGACTCCGGCATCGACCTGCCGGCCGGCCAGCAGCGCATCGACGGCGGCGACGCGCTCGCCTTCGTGCGACAGCGCAAGGGCCTGCCCCGCGGCGACCTCGACCGGGTCGCCCGCCAGCAGTACTTCCTCGGCGCGGTGGCGCGGCAGACGCTCACGCCCGGCACGCTGCTGCGCCCCGACCGGGCGCTCGACCTGCTCGACGCCGTCACGTCGTCGATCCGCGCGGACGAGGACCTGTCGACGTTCGACCTGGCCCGGCTCGCATGGCGGCTGCGCGGTGCGGCGTCAGGCTCGCTGGCCTTCACCACCGTGCCGGTCGCGGACCCCGCCGCCACCCGCGGCGGCGCGTCGGTCGTTCTGCTCGACGAGCCGGCGCTGCCCGGCTTCTTCGCCGACCTGAGCCCCGACACCGAGCAGCAGCCGCCGCCGACCGTCACCATCGCGCCGTCCGCCATCCGGCTCGAGGTGCGCAACGGCACCACGCGCTCCGGGCTCGCCCGGACCGCCGGCGACGACCTGGCCGGCCTCGGCTTCACGATCCTTCGCGCCGCCAACGCCGACCGGCAGGACTACGACGCGTCCGTCGTGCTGCACGGCGCGAACCGCGCCGACTCCGCGCAGACGGTGGCCGCCGCCGTCCCCGGCGCGACGGTGCAGCAGGACGACAGCGTCGGCGCGAACGGGCTGGTGCTGGTCGTCGGCTCCAGCTACACGGGAGTGCGCGAGGTGACCGTCGCGAACGCTCCCCCGCCGACGTCGGCGGCTCCCCCCTCGCCGGCGCCAGGGGGCACGCCGGCGTCGCCCGGCCCGGCGGCGAAGCCCGACGAGGAGGCAGCTCTGCCCTGCATCACGTGAGGCGCACGCCGGCCGTGGCAGGGGATCTGTTCCCGGTCACGCACCGTGACGGCGACAGCGTTCGACTGACCATCCGCAACCCTCTCCCGATCCGCGCGGTGGTGGTCGCGGGCACGGGTCCGGCCAGCCGCCTGGTACCGAACCCCGCGGTGGCCGCTTCGTCCGCACCCTCGGCAGAAGACGACTCAAAGTGCTCTTGATTAACAGCATGCCCAGGCGGACGCTTCACGCATGGGCTACGACGAGACGTCCCCCCGCAGGGACACCAGCGTCCCGATCGAAGAGGAGATCCGGCGGCTGGACGGCGTCCCCGTCGACACTCGACCCATCCTCGACAGGCTGCGGCGACGGCTTCGCCTCGGCGCCGCGTCACGTCGGTAGCGGCAACAGCCGCGCTGTACCCCCGAGTGTCTCCGTGACAGCTCGCTGGAGGCTGGGGGCTTGAGTTCCGCGCGGGCCGAAACCCCACGCCGACTCGCCCTTTGATCACCTCTTGTCTACACACGCTCGGGGATGGTCGCGGGCAGAAAAGTCGTCAAAAGATCTTGCACCGGCGGGGTTGCCAACCCGTCGGCCGGGCACTACTCTCTCGAACATACGTTCGGGTACAGGAGCAGCCGGTGCAGGTGGTCGAGGAGTCGGTCGTGGAGCGGCTGCTCCGTGACCTCCTCGACTCGCTGCCTTCTGCCTCGATGTTCCACGGCGACGGCTACTGCGACGACGACGGCGGGGCGCACGAGCACGAGGACCAGGAAGCGGACCAGCCCTCGCAGCCCACGGACTCCGGCACGTCGGAGACGTGGCCGCTGTGGGGGCCGCCGGCCCCGACCGCTCCTGGGTTCGGCGCCGCGTGGGACGCCTGGGTCGCCGGGTCGCCCCAGGCTGGCGAGGGCGAGGACGGCCCGCAGGAGCCGAGCGACTCGGGCGCCGACTCCGGCGAGCCCACGACCTCCGGTCGCGCGGACGGCTCAGACGCCGCAGAGTCGGCTGTCGGCTCAGCACCGGCGGACGAGGACCTGTGGCGGGCGCCCGGCGTCGACGACAGCCGTGGAACGCAGAGCAAACCGCCGTTGAGCCAGACCGTGGACCCCGGCACCGAGATCCACGCGCTGGTCACGGCGCTCGACGCGGTCGCCGCGCAGGACCCCTGCTCGCTCGGTGAGGGTGAGGCCCTGGCCCGGACCCGGGCCCTGCTGCAGTCGGCCGAGCGCATGAGGGCGCTGGCGGTTCAGGCGCTGGCCGACGTCGAATCCCGCAAGCTGTACGTCCTGGACGACACCCCGACGGTCAACTCCTGGGTCTCCGGCCTGGCCGTCCCCGGCGTCGACAGCGCCGAGATCACGCTGGCTCGCCGGCTTCGCCGGGTCCCGCAGATCGCCGAGGAGATCGCGGCCGGCCGCATGAGCACCAAGACCGGCAGCGCCCTCACCAGCGCGGTCACCAAGGCCCGACCGTTCCTGGACCGCCCCGACGGACTGATCGACGCTCTCGACGGCGAGCAGGTGCTCGAGCACGTCATCGTCGACGGCGTCTGCAACCTGGTCGCCGAGCAGGTCGGCGGTGCCGCCGACGCCGAGCAGCGCCTGGCCGCGCTGCGGGCCGAGCTCGAGGAGCTCAACGACCCGGCCCGGTCGCAGCTGGCCAGGTGGGAGGCCGCCCTGGTCGTGTTCGCGCACCAGACCGACCCGGCTCTGCTGCCCTCCGGGATCGCGCTGCTCGTCGACGCGCTGCTGCCCGCCGAGCACGACAAGCGCGCCCGGCAGGCCGAGGACGACCGCGGGCTGTACCTGACACCCGACACCGTCGGCTCCGGCTGGTACGTCAAGGGCAAGCTCGACGACGAGACCGGCGAGATGCTCGCCACCGTCATCGACGCCGCCGCCGTGACCGACCCGGCCAACCCCGACGACACCCGCGCCCACGCCGACGGGCAGGCTGCGCTCGACGACCCGACGCTCCCACCGCAGGACTGGCCGGTCGACCAGCCTGCGCCCCGCAGCAAGCCGCAGCGGCGCCACGACGCCCTCAAGCGCGCCCTGCAGGCTCTGCTCGACAGCGCCGCCCTGGGCGTGCGCGGCAAGGCGGCACCGCACGTCGGCGTCACCGTCGGGCTCGACTTCCTCGACGGGCTTCCCGGCAGCCTGCCCGCACGTACCGACCACGGGGTCCGGCTGTCGCGCGAGCAGGTGCGGAAGCTGCTGTGCCGAAGCACCTTCACCCGCCTGGTCCTGGACGCCAGGCACCGGGTGGTGGAGGTCAGCCACACCCAGCGCACCAGCACCGCCCTGGAACGGCTCATCCTCAAGACCGAGGGCGGCACGGTCTGCTGGGGCAGCGGCTGCAAGCGCGGTCCAGCCACCGGCCACCGGCTCATCCCCCACCACGGCAGCCTGTTCAGCGAAACCGGCGTCACCGAGCTCGCCGACACGGTCATGTTCTGCGAGATCGATCATGACCACGAGCTGCACACCAGAGGCCGCAACATCCGGCTCAAGGACGGCCGCATCCTCGGCCCCCGCGGCTGGGTCCGACGATGACCCCGCCCCGACCGCCCCACAGCCGGGGCGGCGCTCAGCGCTGCCCGGACGACGTCACGACCGCGAGCGCGTCCAACCCCGACTGAGCTCCGGCGCTGAACGACGTCGCCGTCCGTCGCTGAACGTCAGTCGCCGTCCGTCGCTGTACGCCGTCGCCGTCAGTCGTGCGGGAAGCGACCGGGTTCGTCTGGCGAGCGCGCCGCGTCAGCTACGCCGCCCCGCCACCGACGCCGGCCCGCACCTCCGCCCGGCGGACGACGCCGTCGTGCTGGGAGAGACCGCGTCGGGTCAGTCGCCGAGGAACTTGCGCATGCTGGTGGGCCGCTCGCCCATCGCCCGCAGCTGGCCGAGGGTGTGGCCCTGCGAGCGGTTCACGCCGACGTAGAACTCGAACAGCAGGCCCAGCGTCGTGTACGCGAGCACGGCGCCGCCCATGAGCGCCAGGAACGGGCCGATGACCAGCCCGAGCGCCGTGACGGTGAAGCCGAACGCCATGCCGATCGGCCACCACGAGTGCGGCGCGAAGAAGCCGACTTCCCCGGCACCCTCGGCGATCTCCGCGTCGGGCCGGTCCTCCGGGCGCGCCTCCATGCGGCGCGCGGTGAACCACAGGTAGTAGGCGACCATCGCGGCCAGCAGGATGGAGAAGGCCAGGCACGCGGTACCCGTCCAGTCCTCGGAGAAGATCCAGTAGATCACCGTGGCCGGGACGAGGAAGGCCGCCAGGAAGCCGAACAGCGCCGCTTCGATCCGCATGGGTGGCTGCTACCTCGTCTCGGGAGAGGCGTGGAACTCGACGTTGCCGGCCGCCTCCGGGTAGTGGAGGTCGAAGGCCGGCCGCTCGGATCGGATGCGGGGCAGGGTCACGAAGTTGTGCCGCGGGGGCGGGCACGACGTCGCCCACTCCAGCGAGTTGCCGAAGCCCCAGGGGTCGTCGCCCTGCGCCACGGTGCCGCGCCGGAAGCTGACGATCACGTTGTAGATGAACGGCAGCGTCGACACGCCGAGCAGGAGCGCGCCGAGCGTCGAGACGGTGTTGAGGGTCGTGAAGCCGTCCTCGGGCGCGTAGTTGACGTACCGGCGCGGCATGCCGTCGTTGCCCAGCCAGTGCTGGACCAGGAAGGTGGTGTGGAAGCCGATGAACACGGTCCAGAAGTGCGCCTTGCCGAGCCGCTCGTCGAGGAACCGGCCGGTGAGCTTCGGGAACCAGTAGTAGACGCCGCCGAAGAACGCGAACACGACGGTGCCGAACAGCACGTAGTGGAAGTGCGCCACCACGAAGTAGGTGTCGGTGACGTGGAAGTCGATCGGCGGCGAGGCCAGCAGCACGCCCGTCAGGCCGCCCAGCAGGAAGGTGATGAGGAAGCCGATGGCGAAGATCATCGGCGTCTCGAAGGTCACCTGGCCGCGCCACATCGTGCCGATCCAGTTGAAGAACTTCACGCCGGTCGGCACCGCGATGAGGAACGACAGGAAGGCGAAGAACGGCAGCAGCACGGCCCCGGTCGGGTACATGTGGTGCGCCCACACGGTCATCGACAGCGCGCCGATGGCGATCGTCGCGAAGACCAGGCCCTTGTAGCCGAACATCGGCTTGCGGCTGAACACCGGGATGATCTCGCTGATCACGCCGAAGAACGGCAGCGCGACGATGTACACCTCGGGATGGCCGAAGAACCAGAACAGGTGCTGCCACAGGATCGCCCCGCCGTTGGCGGCGTCGTAGACCTGCGCGCCCAGGTGCCGGTCGGCCAGCAGCGCGAAGAACGCCCCGGTGATCACGGGGAAGGCGAACAGCACCAGGATCGACGTCACCAGCATGTTCCACGTGAAGATCGGCATCCGGAACATCGTCATGCCGGGCGCGCGCAGCGTGATGATCGTGGTGATGAAGTTGACCGCGCCGAGGATCGTGCCGAGACCCGCGGCGAGCAGCCCGATGATCCACAGGTCGGCGCCCAGCTGCGGGCTGTGGATGGCGTTGTTCAGCGGCGCGTAGGCGAACCAGCCGAACGACGCCGCGCCCTGCGGAGTGATGAACCCGGCGAGCACGGTCAGCCCGCCGAACAGGTACAGCCAGTACGAGAAGGCGTTCAGGCGCGGGAAGCTCATGTCCGGCGCGCCGATCTGCAGCGGCATGATGAAGTTCGCGAAGCCGTACGCGGCCGGCGGCGCGAACAGGAACATCATCACCGTGCCGTGCATGGTGAAGAGCTGGTTGTACTGCTCTGCGCTGACGACCTGCAGGCCCGGCTGGGCCAGCTCCGCGCGCATGATCATGGCCATGAGGCCGGCGGCGAGGAAGAAGAAGAACGAGGTCGTCAGGTAGAGCAGG
Organism: Mycobacteriales bacterium; assembly: GCA_035554015.1. Classification (GTDB taxonomy): domain Bacteria; phylum Actinomycetota; class Actinomycetes; order Mycobacteriales; family SCTD01; genus DATLGD01. The sequence goes on along the minus strand of DATMJH010000369.1, from coordinate 9,900 downwards.
CCGATCGTCTTGTGGTCCGTGGTGGTGAGGACCTTGACGATCTGCGACCCGGCAGGGTTGCGCGGCCGGCGGTACTGGACCGGCGTCGTGGCGTTGGTCAGCAGGGTCATCGCGATTCCTGCGGGAGCGAGGCGAACGGTGGCGTGCGGTCGCTCTCCGGGGCCCCCGCGCGAGCGTGAGCGGAGCGAGCGGTGGCGTGGGGTGTCTTCACGAGCTGCTCCCGGCGGGGGCGGTGAGGATCTCGGCGTTGGGGTCGGCCTGCAGGCCGTCGATGTAGCTCTCGTACTCCTCGGGCGACACGACCTTGAGCGAGAAGTTCATGTAGGCGTGCTTCTCGCCGCACAGCTCCGCGCAGCGCCCGACGAACTCCCCCTCCTCGTGCATCTCGAGCTCGAAGGTGTTGACGCGGCCCGGGATGACGTCGCGCTTGAACAGCCACTCCGGCACCCAGAACGAGTGGATGACGTCGGGCGAGCTCTGCACGAACCGGATCGTGGTGTCGGTCGGCAGCACCAGCTGCGCCGGCCGGCCGGTCTCACCGATGACCTGCACGCCCTCCTGGACGTAGTTGAACTGCCAGTTCCACTGGAACCCGACGACACCGATCTCGATGACGTCGGCGGCCACCGGCTCGCCGTCCTTGTTGCTCTCGCTGAGCTCGTTGACGTAATTCTGGCTCAGCACCGTGTAGTAGAAGAGCACCGAGATGATCACGAACGGCACCGCCGTGTAGAGCACCTCGATCGGCAGGTTGTAGCGGACCTGCCGCGGCAGCGCGTCGCTCTTCTTCCGGTAGCGGATCGCCGCGAACAGGATGAGGAACAGGACGAACACACCGACGACGAGCGCCGCGGCGTTCGACGCCAGATACAGGTCGTGGATGTTCTCGCCCTGCTCGCTGATCGGCTCCGGCAGGCCGAACCGCAGTGCCGACTCGTAGGCCTGCTCGACGTCGCAGCCGCTGAGCAGCACCGTCAGCGCGAGCGCCGTGCCCAGCCGGAGACCGGCCCGGCGCCGTCGGCTCGCAGCCGTGGGGCGCCCCGGCACGAGGGGAGCGGTCAAGGTCGCAGTGCCTCTCTGAGCGGAGTTCCGGTGGAGGGCGGCAGGCTCGCCACGCGCGCGCGGAAGACCGGCCCTCGCGACGAGCGACACTATCCCAGCGCAGGCCTGGTCTCATGCCGGGGTGGCGCTCGTCGACGGCGCGTCGCGCCGGGTCCTCGCGAGCCGTGCCGCGGCTACCGTGCCGCCCGTGAGCAGCGTCACGCGCCCTCCTGTGCACCTGGACGCCGCTGCCGGTGTGCCGCTGTCACCCGCGGCCCGCGAGGCGCTGGTCGCGGCGCTCGACGACGGGTGGGCGGACCCCGCCCGGCTCTACGCCGCCGGGCGCCGCGCGCGGCTGCTGCTGGACGGCGCCCGCGAAGCGGTCGCCGTGGTCCTGGGCGCCCGGCCGGACGAGGTCTCGTTCACCCCCAGCGGCACGCTGGCGGCGCACGCCGGCGTGCTCGGCCTCGCCGGTGGCCGCACCAGAGCGGGGCGCCAGGTGGTCCACTCCGCGGTGGAGCACTCCGCGGTGCTCCACGCGGTCAGGACCGCCGCCGGCGACGACGCCACCCCGGTGCCCGTCGACCGGCAGGGGCGAGTCGACGCCGACGCCTTCTCCGCAGCGCTGTCCGAGCGCACCGCACTGGCCTGCCTGATCAGCGCGAGCCACGAGGTCGGCACCGTGCAGCCGGTCGAGCAGGTCGCGCAGTCCTGCCGCGCGGCCGGGGTGCCGCTGCTCGTCGACGCCAGTCAGAGCGTCGGCCGCGTGCCGGTGCCGGCCGGCTGGTCTGCGCTCGTCGCCAGCGCCCACAAGTGGGGCGGGCCGACCGGCGTCGGCGTGCTGGCGGTGCGCACCGGCACCCGCTGGCACGCCCCGCTCCCCGACGACGACCGCGACGGCCGGGTGCCGGGGCAGCCGGCACTGCCGCTCGTGCTGGCGGCCGCCGTCGGCCTGCAGGCGGCGGTGGCCGAGCAAGGCGCCGAGGACCGGCGCCTGCGGGCGCTCGTCGACACCATCCGCAGCCGGGTCGCCGCGTCCGTGCCAGACGTCGAGGTCGTCGGCGACCCGGACGACCGCCTCCCCCACCTGGTCACCTTCTCGTGCCTCTACGTCGACGGCGAGGCGCTGCTGACGGCGCTCGACCGCGAGGGGTTCGCCGTGAGCAGCGGGTCGAGCTGCACGGCGTCGACGCTGGAGCCGAGCCACGTCCTGGCCGCGATGGGTGTGCTCACGCACGGCAACGTCCGCGTCTCGCTGCACCGCGACACCACCGAGGACGACGTCGAGCGCTTCCTCGCCGTGCTGCCGGGCGTCGTCGAGCGGCTGCGCCGCGACAGCGGGGTGGAGGGACTGTGAGCGCGGGCCCCTCGCCGGAGCCGGACGTCTGCGTCGACTGCCGCGGCCGGCCCTGCCCGGTGCCGGTCGTCGAGCTCGCCCGGGCGGTGGCCGACGCCGCCGTCGGAGCCGTCGTGGAGGTCGTCAGCGACGACCCGGCCGCCCGGCACGACGTGCCGGCGTGGGCGCGCATGCGCGGCCAGGAGTACCTCGGCGAGGCGCCGCGCGAGGGCGGGACGGGCTACCGGGTGCGGCGCACCGGCTGAGGCCGGCTGCGCCCGCTGATCACGGTGCGCCTCGCGCACCGCGCACGGGCACCGGCGGCACCATGATCGCCGACGGCGTCAGCCGGCCAGGTGCGGCTCGACCTCGGCAGCGGCGTCGTCGCCGTACGCCTCGGCGAGCCGGGCGGCGAACGACGACGCCGTGAACGAGTACTCCTGCGTGCCGACCGTCTCCACGACGTGGGTGGCGAGCAGCGCGCCGACCTGGCAGGCCCGCTCGAGGTCGAGCCCCCACCCCGTCGCGGTGAGGAACCCGGCGCGGAAGGCGTCGCCCACACCCGTCGGGTCGGCCACCGTGCGGGCCGGCACCACGGGCACCCGCACCGCGTCCTCGCCCTTGCGCTCGACGACGACGCCGCGGGCGCCGTGCGTCGTCACCCGGGTGCCGACCAGTCCGAGCACGTCGTCCGCCGTCCATCCGGTCTTCTCGCGGACGAGGCCGGCCTCGTACTCGTTGGTGAACAGGTACGCCGCCCCCTCGACGAGGCTGCGGATCGCGTCGCCGTCCATGAAGGACAGCTGCTGCGACGGGTCGGCCGCGAACGGGAGCCCCCGCTCGCGGCACCACGCGGTGTGCCGCTGCATCGCCGTCGGGTCGTCAGGCGCGACGACGACGAGGTCGAGCGCTGCCTGCCCGTGCACGTCACCGAGGTCGAGCTGCGCCGCCTCGACCATGGCGCCCGGGTAGAAGGTGGCCAGCTGCGACTGGTCGCGGTCGGTGGTGCAGGTGAACCGCGCGGTGGCGAGCAGCTCGCTCACCCGCACGGCGGAGACGTCGACGCCGTGCCGCTCGAGCCAGCTGAGGTAGTCGCCGGCGTCACGACCGACGGCGCCGACGAGCACCGGGCGGGCGCCGAGCATGCCCATGCCGAAGGCGATGTTCGCGCCGGTGCCACCGCGGCGGACCTGCAGGTCGCTGGCGAGGAAGGACAGCGACAGGTTGCCCAGCTGATCGGGCAGCAGCACGTCGACGAACCGGCCGTCGAAGGTGAACAGGTGGTCGGTCGCGATGGACCCGGCGACGGCGATACGCATGGTCGCCGAGGCTAGTGGGCGCCCGGTTTCGGCCGGGCGTTCCGCGGCACGCCGTTCTTACCGCTCAGTAGGCCTTGGGTACTGCCGGGTAACTCCCTACCGTCGATCGCATGAGCGTCTCGCACCCTGTCCCCGCCGACGACGACCCGGTCTCGTTCATCGACCTGGTCGACGACTGCCGCGAGGTCTCCGGGGTCCTCGCGCCCTACGTGCCCGGTGAGATCCGGCTGCCCGAGCCGCGCGCCGTCTCGCTCGTCGAGATCGACGCGACCGTGGCGGCCGGCGCGGCCGAGTGGAGCGACTACGGCTCCTGAGTCCGGTCCCTCCTGACCCGCCGGAGCCCTCCCGACGGTTCCGGCTGCGTCGGCGACCGCAGCAGCCCCTCCACCCTCGGGCCGCCCGGAGCCCTCCCGACGGGGTCGAGGCCGCTCGAACCCGTCGGGAGGGCTCCGCCCGGGTTCGGGTCGAGCCGGCGGGCTGGACCAGAGCTGGACGCGGGCTGGGCCCGGGCTGGACCTGGGCTGGGCCGGGGCCTGGGCTGGGCCCGGACTGGACCTGGCTGGGCCGGGGCTAGATCCGCTCGACGAGCATCGCCGCGCCCTGGCCGACGCCGATGCACATCGTGGCGAGGCCGCGCCGGCCCTGCTCGCGCTCCAGCCGGCCGAGCAGCGTGACGAGCAGCCGGCAGCCTGAAGACCCCAGCGGATGACCGAGCGCGATCGCGCCGCCGTCGGCGTTGAGCGTCTCCGTGTCCAGCCCGAGCCGGCGGGCGCTCGCGAGCACCTGCACGGCGAACGCCTCGTTGAGCTCGACGGCGTCGAGGTCGGCCACCGACCACCCGGTGCGGTCGAGCGCCTTCTCGGTGGCGGGCACCGGACCGAGCCCCATGAGCTGCGGCTCCAGCCCGGCGTTCGCGGTGGTGACGACGCGCGCCCGAGGGGTCAGCCCCAGCTCGCGCACGGCCTGCTCGCTCGCGACCACCATCGCCGACGCGCCGTCCGACAGCGGCGAGGACGAGCCGGCGGTCACGACACCGTCGGCCTGGAACGCCGGCCGGAGAGCGGCCAGCTTGTCCATCGACGTCGGGCGCACGGTCTCGTCCTGCGTGACGGTGACCGTCTCCTTGCCGCGGCGCGTCTCCACCGGCACCACCTCGGCGTCGAAGGCGCCGTTCGCCCACGCCTTGGCGGCACGCTCCTGCGAGCGCAGGCCGAACGCGTCCGACTCCTCGCGCGTGATGCCGTCGAGGGCGGCGACGCGCTCGGCCGTCTGCCCGAGCGTGATCGTGTGCTCCGGGTCGTGCCGCGGGTTCACGAACCGCCAGCCGAGCGCGGTGTCGTGCACCTCGCCGGGCTTGGCCCAGGGGGTGCCGGGCTTGGCCATCACCCACGGAGCGCGCGTCATCGACTCGACGCCGCCGGCGACGACGACGTCCGCCTCTCCCGTCTTGACCGCCATCGCGGCGTTGGCCACCGCCGTCAGCCCGCTCGCGCAGAGCCGGTTGACCGTGTGCCCCGGGACGTGCAGCGGCAGCCCGGCGAGCAGCACCGCCATGCGCGCGACGTTGCGGTTGTCCTCGCCGGCCTGGTTGGTCGCGCCGAGCACCACCTCGTCGACGCGCTCGGGGTCGACGCCGGCGCGGCGCACGGCCTCCCCGACGACCTCGCCGCCTTGGTCGTCGGCGCGCACGCCGGACAGCGCGCCGCCGTAGCGGCCGACCGGGGTGCGCACACCGCCGACCAGGAACGCCTCACGCATCGCTGTCACCTCCACAAGCGCCGCGATCTTCGTCTTGTGCTCGCCGTCCGAGCGGACCGAGCGAGCAGAAGACGAAGATCGCGGAGAGGTCGGGGGGTCTAGTGGAAGGACTCGCCGCAGGCGCAGGAGCCGCCGGCGTTGGGGTTGTCGATCGTGAAGCCCTGCTTCTCGATGGTGTCGACGAAGTCGATGGTGGCGCCGGCCAGGTACGGCACGCTCATCCGGTCGACGACGACCTTGACGGCGCCGCCCTCGTACTCCTGCACGGCGTCGCCGTCGAGCGACCGCTCGTCGAAGAACAGCTGGTAGCGCAGACCCGAGCAGCCTCCCGGCTGCACGGCGACGCGCAGCGAGAGGTCGTCGCGACCCTCCTGCTCGAGCAGGGCCCTCACCTTCGCGGCGGCCGGGTCGGTGAGGACGACGCCGGTGGCGGTGCTGGTGCCGGTGCTGGTGCCGGTGGTCTCAGCGGACGTCTCGGCTGTCATGGGCGCGGCTCCTGGGTGACGGGGACGGGTGGTCGCCTTCCGGGGGAACCCCGGGCGGCGACGACGAATTCCGGGCTGCCCGCCCATGCTGCCACGCCGGCGGGCCCGCGGACCGGCTCCGATCACTGCCGCGACCACTCGCGCGCCACCCGCGCAGCCAGCCCGGCGAGCTCACCGGCGGGGTCGGCGAGGGCCGCCTCCAGCCCGACGGCGTCCGCGACCGCGTACGCGGCGTCGACACCTGCCGCGGCCGCCTCGCGGCGCCCCACGCGCACCTGGCCGGCGAGCACCAGGCACGGCACCGCGTGCTCGGCGGCGAGCGCCGCGACGCCGCCGGTGACCTTGCCGCGCAGCGACGTCGCGTCGTAGGTGCCCTCGCCGGTGACGACGACGTCGGCGGCCGCGACGGCGCCGGCCAGGCCGACGGCGTCCGCCACGAGGTCCAGGCCGGGCGTGCGCCGGGCGCCGACGGCGAGCAGTGCGGCACCGAGCCCGCCGGCCGCCCCCGCGCCGGGCAGCTCGCGCACGGCGACGTCGAGGTGGGCCTCGAGCGCGTCGGCCCAGCGCTCGAGCGCGGCGTCCAGGGCCATGACGTCCTCGCGCGAGGCGCCCTTCTGCGGGCCGAAGACGGCGCTCGCGCCGTGCAGCCCGAGCAGCGGTGCGTCGACGTCGGTCGCCGCGACGAGCTCAACGGCGGTCAGCCGCGGGTCGGGCTCGCCCGCGAGCCGGGCCACCCGCGCGAGCACCCGACCGCCCGGCGGCAGCCGCTCCCCCACCTCGTCGAGCCCGGTCAGGCCCAGCGCCGCCAGCGCGCCCGCGCCGCCGTCGTTCGTGGCGCTGCCGCCCAGCCCGACGACGACGCGGCGGGCGCCGGCGTCGAGCGCCGCGCGGACGAGCTGGCCGACGCCGTGCGTCGACGTGCGGCCGGGGTCGCGCTCGTCGTCGGCCAGCAGGTGCAGGCCGCAGGCCGCGGCGCTCTCGACCCACGCGCTGTCCCCGTCCAGCAGCCAGGCTGCCTCGACCGGCCGGGCGAGCGGATCCTCGACCACCGCCGTCCGCACCTGCGCGCCGGGCCGGGCGGCGGCGAGCACGTCGACCAGCCCCGGGCCGCCGTCGGACAGCGGCACGAGCGCGACGTCGTCGCCGGGCGCCGCCGACGTCCACCCGCGGGCGACGGCCGCCGCGGCCTCGACCGCCGTCAGCGTCCCGCCGAAGCCGTCCGGCGCCACGACCACGCGCACCGCGCCACCTCCCCGCGACGACTGTCCCGTGCGCGGAATCCCGTCCACCGCTAGGGTGTTCTCGTCCAAGCGACGCCAACCCCCCTTCGGCGCCGCGGCCGACCCGCCCGAGAGGACCCGCCATGACCGCGCTGCCGACCGCGCCGGCCGACCTCGACCTGCCGCCCGGCGTCGAGCCGACGCCGCTGGCGCTGCTGCTGCTCGGCCGCCAGCGCGACCCGGCCGCCGAGCGCGGCGTCGAGTGCCCCGGCGACCTGCCGGCCCCCTCCGACCCCGACCTCGTCGAGCGCGCCCGCCGCGCCAAGGCGGCGCTGGGCGACCGGGTCTTCGTGCTCGGCCACCACTACCAGCGCGACGAGGTCATCGCGTTCGCCGACGTCACCGGCGACTCGTTCAAGCTGGCGCAGCAGGCCGCCGCTCGTCCCGACGCCGAGTACGTCGTGTTCTGCGGCGTCCACTTCATGGCGGAGTCGGCCGACATCCTCACCGGACCCGACCAGGCCGTGGTGCTGCCCGACCTGGCCGCCGGCTGCTCGATGGCGGACATGGCCACCTTCGACCAGGTCGAGCAGTGCTGGGAGGCGCTGGCCGACGGCGGGCTGGCCGGCACCACCGTGCCGGTCAGCTACATGAACTCCAGCGCCGCCATCAAGGCCTTCACCGGCCGGCACGGCGGCACGATCTGCACGTCGTCGAACGCGAAGCGGGCTCTGGACTGGGCCTTCGAGCGCGGCGAGCGCGTGCTCTTCCTCCCCGACCAGCACCTCGGCCGCAACACCGCCGTGCTCGAGATGGGCATCTCGCTCGACGAGTGCGTCGTCTACGACCCGCGCAAGCCCTCCGGCGGGCTGACCACCGAGCAGCTGCGCGACGCGAAGATGCTGCTCTGGAAGGGGCACTGCTCGGTGCACGGGCGCTTCACCGAGGCCAGTGTCCGCGAGGTGCGCGAGCGGGTACCCGGCGTCAACGTCCTCGTGCACCCGGAGTGCCGGCACGAGGTGGTCACCAGCGCCGACCTCGTCGGCTCGACCGAGTTCATCATCAAGACGCTCCAGGCGGCCGAGCCGGGCAGCGCATGGGCGGTCGGCACCGAGCTCAACCTGGTCAAGCGGCTCGCGCAGCAGCACCCCGACAAGACGGTGGTCTTCCTCGACCGCACCGTGTGCTTCTGCTCCACCATGAACCGCATCGACCTGCCCCACCTGGTGTGGGCGCTCGAGAACCTCGTCGAGGGACGCGTCGTCAACCGCATCGAGGTGGACGACGACGTGGCGCGCGACGCCGCCCTGGCGCTCGACCGGATGCTGGCGCTGCCGTAGCGGACGGGCTCGCTGCCGCGCCGCTCGCCGGTAGCCTGGGGCCGGTGAGCAGCAGCCGCGACGACGCGCCGGTGACCGCCGGCGGCAAGGGCCGCCCGACGCCCAAGCGGCGCGAGAAGGAGCGCCGCCGCACCGGCCCGGTCCCGCCTCCCCCGCTGACCCGCAAGGAGGCGGCGCAGCGCAAGAAGGAGGAGGCCAAGTCGGCCCGCCAGCGCATCCGATCCGGCGCCCTCGCCGGCGACGAGCGCTACCTGCCCAAGCGAGACGCCGGACCGGTCCGCCGGCTGGTGCGCGACCTCGTCGACAGCCGCCGCAACGCCGCCGTGCTGCTGCTGCCGGTGGCGCTGCTGCTCGTCGTCGCGCAGATCACCCGCAACCCCACGGTCATCGGCATCGCGCTGACCCTGTGGCTGGCCGCGCTGCTCACCGTCTTCCTCGACATGCTGCTGCTCGCCGTGACGCTGCGCCGCCGGGTCAGGGCCGAGTTCCCCGACGAGCGCACGCGCGGGCATGTCGGCTACGGGCTGCTGCGCGCGACGGTCTTCCGCCGGTGGCGGATGCCCGCGCCGGCCGTCTCCCCCGGTGACAAGGTCTGACGCACTCGGCCTAGGGTCGGGCGATGGAGTTCCGACACCTCGGCAAGAGCGGTCTCAAGGTCAGTGAGATCAGCTACGGCAACTGGATCACCCACGGCTCGCAGGTCGAGGCCGACCAGGCCACGGCGTGCGTGCACGAGGCGCTCGACGTCGGCATCACGACGTTCGACACCGCCGACGTCTACGCCCAGACCAGGGCGGAGACGGTGCTGGGCGACGCGCTCAAGGGGCAGCGCCGCGAGGGCCTGGAGATCTTCACGAAGGTCTACTGGCCGACCGGCCCGGGGCCCAACGACCGCGGGCTGTCGCGCAAGCACATCCTCGAGTCGATCGACGGTTCGCTGCGCCGGCTGCGGACCGACTACGTCGACCTGTACCAGGCGCACCGCTTCGACCACTCGACGCCGCTCGAGGAGACGCTGCGGGCGTTCGACGACCTCGTCCGGCAGGGCAAGGTGCTCTACGTCGGCGTCAGCGAGTGGCGCGCCGAGGAGATCTCGCGGGCGCTCGAGATCGCCGACGACATGGGCTTCGACCGGCTGGTGTCGAACCAGCCGCAGTACTCGATGCTCTGGCGGGTCATCGAGGGCGAGGTCGTGCCGCTGTGCCGGCGCGAGGGCATCTCGCAGATCGTCTGGTCACCGATCGCGCAGGGCGTGCTGACCGGCAAGTACCTCCCGGGCCAGGCGCCGCCGGAGGGCTCGCGGGCCACCGACGAGACCGGCGCCGGCTTCATTCAGGGCTTCCTGCGCGACGAGGTGCTCGAGCGCGTGCAGCAACTGAGGCCGCTCGCCGACGAGGCCGG
>DATMJH010000368.1:0-7543 GCA_035554015.1 Mycobacteriales bacterium | reverse complement strand
TCGCCGATCTGCGCGCCGACGGTGAACACCGGGTTCAGCGAGGACAGCGCGTCCTGGAAGACGATCGAGATCTCCTCGCCGCGGATGTCGCGCTGCTCCTTGGCGCCCATCGTGAGCAGGTCGCGGCCCTTGTAGCGGATCTCGCCGCCGGTGACGAAGCCGGGCGGGCTGTCGAGGATGCCCATGACCGCCTGCGCGGTGACGCTCTTGCCCGACCCCGACTCGCCGAGCACGGCCAGCGTGCGCCCGGCGTGCACGTCGAGCGAGACGCCGTTGACCGCCTTCGCGACGCCGTCGCGGGTGCGGAACTCGACCTGCAGGTCGCGCACCTGCAGCAGCGCGTCACCGGCCGGCACCGGCCGCCCCTCGCCGGAATCGAGCACGTCGGCGCTCACCGCAGCCTCGGGTCGAGCGCGTCGCGCACGGCGTCGCCGAGCATGATGAAGGACAGCACGGTCAGGCTGAGCGCGGCCGCCGGGAACATGAGCACGTGCGGCGCCGTGCGCAGGCTGCTCTGCGCCGAGCTGATGTCGCCTCCCCACGAGACGGTGGTGGGCGGCAGGCCGATGCCGAGGAACGACAGCGTCGCCTCGACGACGATGTAGATGCCGAGGTTGATGGTCGCGATGACGATGACCGGCGCCAGCGCGTTGGGCAGGATGTGCCGCAGCAGGATGCGCCGGTTGCTCGCCCCGAGCGCGCGGGCGGCGGTGACGAAGTCGGCGTCGCGCACTGAGATCACCGCGCCCCGCATGATCCGCGTGAGCTGCGGCCAGCCGAGCACGACGAGCGCGGCGACCACCGTCCACAGGTTGCGGTCCGGGAAGACCGACAGGAACACGATGCCACCCAGCAGCAGCGGGATGGCGAAGAAGACGTCGGCGAAGCGTGAGAGAACCGAGTCGACGACGCCGCCGTAGAAGCCGGCCAGCGCGCCGATGGTGCCACCGACGAGCACGGCGCCGAGCGAGACGAGGATGCCCACCGCGATCGACGGCCGGGCCCCGTACAGCACGCGTGCGTAGATGTCGCAGCCCTGCTTGTTGTAACCGAACGGCGCCGACGCCGACGGCGTCTGGTTGCTGCGCGACAGGTCGCAGAAGGTCGGGTCGGAGCCGGTGAACAGGCCGGGCGCGATGGCGACGACGACGAGGAACGCGATGAGCGCCGACGCCAGCAGGAACACCGGCCGGCGACGCAGGTCGTGCCAGGCGTCCGACCACAGGCTGCGCGGTTTGCCGACCGTGTCGGCCCCCGACGGCCCGGTGGCCGTCTCGCCATGCGCCATGGCGGCGATGTGCACCGGCTTGTCGGCGCCGCCCTGGCCGGGCCCGGGCAGCGGCGAGGACGGGTCAGGCATAACGGATCCGCGGGTCGAGGACGGCGTACAGCAGGTCGACGATGAGGTTGGCCAGCAGGTACACGATCACCAGGATGGTCACGAACGACACCACGGTCACCGACTCGCGCAGGCCGATCGCGCGGACGATTGTGAAACCGACCCCTGGCACGTTGAAGATGCGCTCGGTGACGATGGCACCGCCCATCAGAGCACCGAGGTCGTACCCGAGAAAGGTGACGACCGGGATGAGCGAGTTGCGCAGCAGGTGCACGGTGACCACGCGCTGACGCGGGAGACCCTTGGCTGTGGCTGTGCGGACGTAGTCGGCGCGCAGGTTCTCGGCGACGGCAGTCCGGGTCAGCCGCATGACGTAGGCGACCGACAGCGACCCGAGCACGACGCCTGGCAGCAGCAGGTCCTTCCACGGCGCCTGTGCGCTCACGGTCGGCGAGAGGATGCCGAGCTTGATGCCGACGATGAACTGCATGACGAAGCCGATGACGAAGATGGGGATCGAGATGACCACGAGCGTCGCCGCCAGCACCGTGCCGTCGAAGACGGTGCCGCGGCGCAGCCCGGCCACCAGGCCGACCGCGATGCCGATGACGATCTCGAAGGCGAACGCGACCAGGGCGAGCCGCACCGTCACCGGGAAGGCCTGCGCGAGCACGTCGGTGACCTCGCGACCGCTGAAGGTCTGGCCGAAGTCGAGGGTGAGGATGCCCTGCATGTAGAGCAGGTACTGCTTCCACAGCGGCTCGTCGAGGCCGTACTCCTCGCGCAGCTGCGCCACGACCGCGGGGTCGGCAGCGCGCTCGCCGAACAGCCCCGCCACCGGGTCGCCCGGAAGCGCCCGCACCATGAGGAAGATGAGCAGCGTGGCCCCGATGAAGACCGGGATCATCTGCAGCAGGCGTCGGAGGACGTAGCGCCCCACACGGCCTCCTCTCGGGGTCGTCGGCAGGCTAGCGGTGCGCCGCCGCAGCCCGAGCCGCTGGTGGCGTGCTCCCGGCGGTGCCGCCGCTGGAGCCGCACACGCGAGCGGGGCCGGCCGGAGAACCGGCCGGCCCCGCTCGGGTGCGCGCGCTGACGGTCAGGTCGTGACGCCAGCGCGAGTGGCTACCCGGCCTTGGTGATGTCCGTGTAGACCGGGCGCGAGAACACGTCGAACGTGACGTTCTCGACCGTGTCGGCGTAGCCGCCCGTGGCGTTCTGGTACCACAGCGGGATCACCGGCATGTCCTCGACGAGGACCTCCTGCGCCTGGGTGTAGAACTCGATGCCGGCCTCGGGGGACTCCGCGGTGTCGCCCTTCTTGAGGAGTTCGTCGAACTGCGGGTTGGTGTACCCGCCGTCGTTCGAGCCGGCGCCGGTGGCGTACAGCGGACCCAGGAAGTTCGACACCGCCGGGTAGTCCATCTGCCAACCGGTGCGGAACGGGTCGGTCATCTTGTTGGCCGTGACGTCGGTGCGCAGCCCGGCGAAGTCCGGGTAGGCCTTGGCGGTGCAGGCGACACCGAGGTTGTTCTTGATGTCGTTGCAGACCGCCTCGGTCCACTCCTTGTGCGGCCCGTCGCTGTTGTAGGACAGCGTCATCGCGTTACCCGGCACGCCGCCCGCCTCCTCGAGCAGGCTCTTCGCGCGCTCGGGGTCGAACGAGCAGAGCTCCTCGCAGGTGCCCGGCGCGTGGCCCTGGACCACCGGCGAGCTGTAGTCCGTGGCCGGTGTGCGGGTCCCCTCGAAGATGGTGTCGGTGATCTGCTCGCGGTTGATCGCCATCGAGATCGCCTTGCGGACGTCGGCGGCGTTCTCGCCGCTCCACTTCGGCTGGTACAGCGGGAAGGTGATCGACTGGAAGATGCCGGCGGGCTGGTTGATGGCCCGGTCACCCAGGTCCTGCTCGAACGTCGCCAGAGCGTCCTCGGGGATCTGGTCGAGGACGTCGAGGTTGCCGGCCTGCAGGTCGGCGTACGCCGCTGCCGGGTCCTGGTAGATCTTGAAGGTGATGCCGCCGTTCTGCACGTCGGCCGACCCCTTGTAGTCCGGGTTGCGGACCGTCTTGATCTGGACGTCGTGCTCCCAGCCGCTCTCGTCGAGCATGTACGGCCCGTTGCCGATCGGCTCCTCGCCGAAAGCGTCGGGATCCTCGAAGGCCTGCGGCGGCAGCGGCATGAAGGCCGTGTAGCCGAGGCGCAGCGGGAAGTCGGACTGCGGCGCGGACAGCGTCACCGTGAAGGTGCGGTCGTCCACGACCTTCAGGCCGGACATCGTCTCGGCCGTGGGCTCGGGGAGCGGGTCCTCCTCGTTCTCCGGCGTCGGGTCGTCCGGGTGGACGTCCTTGTAGCCCTCGATCGGCTCGAAGAAGTAGGCGTTGAGCTGGGCGTTGGTGATGAGCGCGCCGAAGTTCCAGGCGTCGACGAAGGAGTTCGCGTCGACCGGCTCGCCGTTGGTGAACGTGGCGTCCTCGATCAGCGTGATGGTGAAGGTCTTCGAGTCCTCGGTCTCGATGGACTCGGCCATCGAGTTCTCGGGCTCGCCCTCGGCGTTGTAGCGCACCAGGCCGTCGAACAGCGCGTCCATCACGCGCCCACCGCCGACCTCGTTGGTGTTGACCGGCAGCAGCGGGTTCTGCGGCTCCGTGCCGTTCACCGTGATGATCGCGTCCGAGTCGCCGCCGCCCTCGGCACCGCCGCCGTCGTCGTCGCTGCCGCACGCCGTCGCGGCCAGCGCCAGGCTGGCCGTCATCGCGAGCAGCGACGCGCTCCTCCGGGAAAGTCGCACCTGCTGTGCCTCCTTCTCTCGTGCGCCGCGCGCACGGATGTGCCAGGGGGTCCCCCCGGCAGAACGGTCGGAGCATAGGAGGCAGGGGTCACGCGCCGATCACAGCCACGCCGACGCGGACGATCGTGACCTGTCCGCAACCTGCGGCCACAACCGCCGCGGGGCGCTCAGCCGGCGGCCTGGCGGTAGCGGACGATCGCCGTGAACTCCTCCGCGTCGAGGCTGGCGCCGCCCACCAGGGCGCCGTCCACGTCGGGCGAGGCCATGATGGCCGCGACGTTCGAGGACTTCACCGAGCCGCCGTAGAGCACCCGCACGCCGTCGGCGAGCTCCCCGGGGTGCAGCTCGGCCAGCCGGCCCCGCAGCGCGGCGCACACCTCCTGCGCGTCCTCGGGCGTCGCCACCTCGCCGGTGCCGATCGCCCAGACCGGCTCGTAGGCGACGACGAGGGTCCGGACGACGTCGACCGGCACCTCCCGCAGCGCGGCGGCCAGCTGGTCGACGCAGTGCTGCACGTGCTCCCCGGCCTGCCGCACCTCGAGGCCCTCGCCGACGCACAGGATCGGCACGAGCCCGTGCCGCCCGGCGGCGAGCACCTTGGCCCGCACGACATCGTCGGTCTCGCCGTGGTGCTGCCGGCGCTCGCTGTGCCCGACGACGACGTAGGTGCACCCGAGCTTGCCGAGCATGGCGCCGCTGACGTCGCCGGTGTAGGCGCCGCCGTCGTGCGGGGACAGGTCCTGCGCGCCGTAGAGGATGCGCAGCTTGTCGCCGTCGACCAGCGTCTGGACGCTGCGCAGGCCGACGAAGGGCGGCAGCACCGCCACCTCGACGGCGTCGAAGTCCTCGGGCGTGAGGCTGAAGGCGAGCTTCTGCACCAGCGCGATGGCCTCGAGGTGGTTGAGGTTCATCTTCCAGTTGCCCGCCATGAGCGGGATGCGGCCGCTGGCCATGTGGTCAGTCCTCCAGGACGGTCAGGCCGGGCAGCGCCTTGCCCTCGAGGTACTCGAGCGAGGCGCCTCCCCCGGTCGAGATGTGGGTGAACCGGTCCTCCCCGACGCCGAGCGCGCGCACGGCCGCCGCGCTGTCGCCGCCGCCGACCACGGTGAGGGCGCCGTCCGCCGTCCGCGCGGCGACGGCCTCGGCCACGCCGCGGGTGCCCGCCGCGTACGGCGCCATCTCGAACACGCCCATCGGCCCGTTCCAGAAGACCGTGCGCGCACCGTCGAGTGCCTCGGTGAAGCGGCGCACCGACTCCGGGCCGATGTCCAAGCCCATCCGGTCGGCAGGGATGGCCTCGGCCGCGACGACGGACGACTCCGCGTCGGCGGAGAACGCGGTGGCGGCGACGACGTCCACCGGCAGCACGATCTTGCCGCTCTCGAGCAGCCGCCGGCAGGTGTCGACCTGGTCGTGCTCGAGCAGCGACGAGCCGACGTCGTGGCCCTGCGCCGCGAGGAAGGTGAAGCACATGCCGCCGCCCACCAGCAGCGCGTCGACGGTCGGCAGCAGGTTCTCGATCACGGCCAGCTTGTCGCTGACCTTCGAGCCGCCGAGCACCACCGCGTACGGGCGCTCAGGCGTCTCGGTGAGCCGCCGCAGCACCTCGACCTCGCGCGCCACCAGCGGACCGGCCGCCGACGGCAGCAGCTGCGCGACGTCGAAGACGCTGGCGTGCTTGCGGTGCACGGCGCCGAAGGCGTCGTCGACGTAGACGTCTGCGTAGTGCGCGAGCTGCTGGGCGAAGGCTCGCCGCTCGGCGTCGTCCTTGCTCGTCTCGGCCTTCTCGAAGCGCACGTTCTCGAGCAGCACGAGGCGGTCGCTCTCCTGCGCGCGCACCGCCTCGGCCGCCGACTCCCCCACGACGTCGCCGGCGACCCGCACCGGCAGCCCGAGCAGCTCCTCGAGCCGGGTGCCGACGGGCGCCAGGCTGTACGCGGGGTCGTGGACGCCCTGAGGACGGCCGAGGTGGGCCATGACGACGACCTTCGCCCCCCGGCCGGTCAGCTGCTGCAGCAGCGGCAGGCTGGCCCGGATGCGGCCGTCGTCGGTGATCGTCTTCGCGCCACCGGGGCCGTCCTCGAGCGGGACGTTGAGGTCGCAGCGGACCAGGACCGTCCTGCCGGCGAGATCGCCGAGCCCGTCGAGCGTGCGCACGCCCTAGAGCGACGAGCCGACGAGACGGATGAGGTCGACCAGGCGGTTCGAGTAGCCCCACTCGTTGTCGTACCAGCCGAGCACCTTGACCTGGTCGCCGAAGGTCTTGGTCAGCTTGGCGTCGAAGATGCACGAGGCCGGGTCGGTGACGATGTCGCTCGAGACGATCTCGTCCTCGGTGTAGGTCAGGTAGCCCTTCATCGAGCCCTCGGCCGCCGCCTTGACCGCGGCATTGACCTCGTCCGCCGTCACCTCGCGGCTCAGCTGCACCGTCAGGTCGGTGGCGGAGCCGGTGGGCAGCGGCACGCGCATCGCGTAGCCGTCCAGCTTGCCCTTGAGCTCCGGCAGCACGAGCCCGATCGCCTTGGCGGCACCCGTCGACGTCGGGACCATGTTGAGGGCGGCGGCGCGGGCGCGGCGCAGGTCCTTGTGCGGGCCGTCCTGCAGGTTCTGGTCCGCGGTGTAGGCGTGGATCGTCGTCATGAGGCCCTTGACGATGCCGAACTCGTCGTTCAGCGCCTTGGCCATCGGCGCCAGGCAGTTGGTCGTGCAGGAAGCGTTGCTGATGACGGTGTGCCGGGCCGGGTCGTACTGGTCGTCGTTGACGCCCATGACGATCGTGACGTCCTCGTTCTTCGCGGGCGCCGAGATGATGACCTTCTTCGCACCGGCGTCGACGTGCGCCTTGGCCTTCGTCGCGTCGGTGAAGAAGCCGGTCGACTCGACGACCACGTCGGCGCCGACCTCGCCCCACGGCAGGTTCGCCGGGTCCTTCTCCGCGAAGGCCTGAAAGGTCTTGCCGCCGACGGAGATCGAGTCGCCGGTCGACGTGACGTCGCCGAGCCGGCCGAGGATCGAGTCGTACCTGAGCAGGTGCGCCAGCGTCGCGTTGTCGGTGAGGTCGTTGGCGCCGACGATCTCGATGTCGGCGCCGCTGGCCAGGGCGGCGCGGAAGAAGTTGCGGCCGATGCGGCCGAAGCCGTTGATGCCCACGCGGACGGTCACTGCTGCTCCCTGATCGGAGGACGGGTCTGGGGCCGACCCTATCGAGCGCCGGTGCGCTCGCCGACGGGGCGTTGGTCCCGCCGGGAGCTCACGCGACGGCGATCGGCTGCTCGGCTCGCGCCGACTCGCGCAGCGCCTGCACGACCCGGGCCGCCACGAGCAGATCGCCCAGACCGGCCGGTGGCAGCCGGGTGCCGTCACCACCCGGTGGCGGGACGTCGGTGTCACCCAGCGCGCGGCCGAGCAGCCGATCGCCGT
>DATMJH010000367.1:0-3011 GCA_035554015.1 Mycobacteriales bacterium | reverse complement strand
TCGCTGACCAGGAACTGCTGGCCCTCCCGCGGCCCGAGCCACAGGGCCGTCGGGTGGAACTGCACGAACTCGAGGTCGGCCACCTCGGCGCCGGCGCGCAGGGCGAGCGCGACGCCGTCGCCGGTGCTCACCGGCGGGTTCGTCGTCGAGCTGTACACCTGTCCCATCCCGCCGGTGGCGAGCACGACGGCACGGGCGTGCACGGCGCCGACGCCGTCCTCGGTGCCCTCCCCGAGCACGTGCAGCGTGACGCCGGCGGCGCGCCCGTCGACGGTGCGCAGCAGGTCGAGCACCAGCGCGTGCTCGACCAGCCGGATCCGCGGGTGCGCCCTGACCGCGGCGACGAGCGCGCGCTGCACCTCGGCGCCGGTCGCGTCGCCGCCGGCGTGCACGATCCGGTCGCGGTGGTGCCCGCCCTCGCGGGTCAGCGCCAGCGCGCCGGACGGGTCGCGGTCGAAGGCGGCGCCGAGCGCGATGAGCTCGTGCAGCCGCTGCGGTCCCTCGGTGCACAGCACCCGCACGGCGTCGACGTCGCACAGCCCGACGCCGGCGACCAGGGTGTCGCGCAGGTGCTCCTCGGGGCTGTCGTCGGCCCCGAGCGCCGCGGCGACGCCGCCCTGCGCCCAGCGGGTCGAGCCGGCGTCGACGAGCACCTTGGTGACGAGCAGGACGGCACCCGCGCGGGCTGCGTGCAGGGCGGCGGTGAGTCCGGCCACGCCGGAGCCGACGACGACGACGTCGGCGGTCGTCGTCCAGCCGGGCTCCGGCGCCAGCAGCCGCTGCCCGGCCGTCACGTGGCTGCTCTCACCAGACGAGCGCGGCGTCGTCGTCGAGCAGGCCGGGGGCGGTGCGCGGGTCGAGCGTGTCGCCGCGCACCAGGCCGTCCTGCGCGGGAAGCGCCTCCGCCGGGTCCGCCCCGGTGCCGACGACGCGGTTCTCGCTGTCGACGAACACGACCCTGGGCTGCCGGGTGCGCGCCTCGGCGTCGTCCATGACGCCGTAGGCGATGAGGATGACCAGGTCACCGACGTGCACGAGCCGCGCCGCGGCGCCGTTGATGCCGATGACGCCGCTGCCGCGCGGGCCGGGGATCACGTAGGTCTCGAGCCGCGCGCCGTTGGTGATGTCGACGATCGCGACCTTCTCGCCGGGCAGCAGGTCGGCGGCGTCGAGCAGGTCCTGGTCGACCGTCACCGACCCGACGTAGTGCAGGTCCGCCTGGGTGACCGTCGCGCGGTGGATCTTGCTCGTCAGCATGGTGCGGAACACGGGTCAGCCCTTCCGGATCGGCAGGTTGTCGATGAGGCGGGTGGTGCCGACGCGTGCCGCGACCACGACGAGCGGGCCGGACGGGTCGGGCGAGAAGGTGAGCGGGTCGACCCGCTCGAGGTAGTCGACGGCGACGCCGGGCTCGGCGTCCAGCACGGCGCGGCCGGCAGCGACGTCGCCGGTCTGGGCCACGGCGCGCAGCGCCCGCGACAGCGACAGCGCCGTCGCGCGCTCGTCGGCGGACAGGTAGCGGTTGCGGCTGGAGAGCGCGAGACCATCCGGCTCGCGCACCGTCGGGACCCCGACCACCTCGACCGGCAGGTCGAGGTCGCGCACCATGCGGCGGATGCAGGCCAGCTGCTGCGCGTCCTTCTCGCCGAACAGCGCGACGTCGGGCCGGGTGAGGTGCAGCAGCTTGAGGACGACGGTGAGCACGCCGTCGAAGTGGCCCGGGCGGTGCGCCCCCTCGAGGACGTCGCCCAGCGGCCCGGCGGCCACGCGCACCAGCGGCGTCTCCGGGTAGACGACGTCCGGCGTCGGGGCGAACACGAGGTCGGCGCCGTTGGCGGCCGCGAGCTCGACGTCGGCGTCCAGCGTGCGCGGGTAGCGGTCGAGGTCCTCGCCGGCGCCGAACTGCAGCGGGTTGACGAACACCGTGACGAGGACGGCGTCGGCGCTGCCCCGGGCCGTGCGGACGAGCTCGGCGTGCCCCTCGTGCAGCGCGCCCATCGTCATGACGACGGCGACGCGGCCGGCCAGTGCGGCCCGGGCGGTGGCGAGCTCGTCGCGCGTCCGCACGACGGGCACGGTCCGGTTCATCAGCGCGGTCACCGGGAGGCCCCGACGGAGCCGAGCACCTCGAGCAGCGGGCCCGCGCGCCGGACCTCGAGCACCCCGGCGGCGAGCGCGCGGTCGGCGGTCAGGCGGGCCATCGCGACGTACGCCGGGAGCACCTCCGGGGCGACCGCGGCGAGGACGTCCAGGTGCGCGCGCACCGTGCCGGCGTCGCCGCGGGCGACCGGGCCGGTGAGGGCGTCGTCGCCGCGCGACAGCGACCCGTCGAGGGCGGCGTCGAGCAGCGGGGCGAGCACCCGGTCGGGACGGGTCGCACCGGCCTCGCGCAGCAGGTCGGCGGAGCTGGTGACCAGCGTCGTGAGGTGGTTGGCGGCGTGGGCCAGCGCGGCGTGCCAGAGCGCGCGACGCTCCTCCGGCACCCACTCGGCGTGCCCGCCGACGTCGTCGACGAGCGACTGCGCGACCGGGCGCAGCTCGTCCGGACAGGTGACGCCGACGGCCGCCCCGGCCAGCCGGGCGAGGTCGCTCGCGGCACCCGCGAACGGCAGCACCGGGTGCAGCGCCAGCGGCAGCGCGCCCGCCCGGACGGCCGGGTGCAGCACGCCGACGCCGTGCCGGCCGCTGGTGTGGGCCAGCAGCTGCCCGGGCCGCAGCGACGGCGCGAGCACCGCCACGAGCGCGGGGAGCGCGTCGTCGGGCACGGTGAGCAGCACGAGCTCGGCGGCGTCCGCGACGTCGGCCGCCGGCACCAGCGGCGTGCCGGGCAGCAGCGCCGCCGCCCGCGAGCGGGAGGCCGGCGAGGCGCCGCTGGCCGCGACGACGCGGTGCCCGGCCCGGGCCAGCGCCGCGCCGAGGACGGCACCGACGCGACCGGTGCCGACGACGCCGACCGCCAGGCGCGCCGCGGGCGGGGGTGCGGCGGACGGGGCTGCGGCGGCGAACAGGGG
>DATMJH010000366.1:0-9090 GCA_035554015.1 Mycobacteriales bacterium | reverse complement strand
CCGTTCGACGCGCCGCAGGGCGCCGGCATGACGTTCGGGGCCGCTCCCGCCCCCGCCGCTGCAGCGCCTGTCGTCCCGGCGCCCGCCGCGTCCGTCCCGACGGCACCTGCGGCTCCGGCCGCAGTCCCGCCCGCGTCGCTCGCTGCCCCCGCCGCTTCGCTCGCGGTCCCGGCTGCGCCACTCGCCCCGGCCGCGGCCCCTGCGCCGATCCCGGCTGCGGCTGCGCCTGCCGCGGCACTCGTCGCGCCGACGGCGCCGTCGGCGCCGTCGGTGCCCGAGCAGCCGGTGGCCAAGGAGGCCGGCGCCGCGCGCATCGGCGCCGAGGACACCACCGAGGACAGCGCGTTCCTCGCCGACCTGCTCCTGTACGTGCTGGAGGAGGGCTGCTCCGACCTCCACCTGGCAGCCGGAGCGCGCCCGACGGTGCGCAAGAGCGGCAGCCTGGTGCAGCTCGAGGACTGGCCGGTCATGACGCCGCCCGTCATCCAGAAGACCATGTACGCGATCATGAGCGGCAAGCAGCGGGAGAAGTTCGAGGAGGAGCTCGAGCTCGACTTCGCCTACGCCCTCCCGGGCAAGGCGCGCTTCCGCGTGAACCTCTACCGCCAGCGCGACGCGCTCGGCGCGGCGTTCCGCCTGATCCCGTTCGAGATCAAGCAGCTCGAGGACCTCGGCGTGCCGCCGGCGGTGTCCAACTTCGCCATGCTGCCGCGCGGCTTCGTCCTCGTCACCGGACCCACCGGCTCCGGCAAGTCGACCACGCTGGCCGCGGTGGTCGACCTCGCCAACCGCAGCCGGCGTGACCACATCATGACCGTCGAGGACCCGATCGAGTTCCTGCACGAGCACAAGGGCTGCCTGGTCAACCAGCGCGAGGTCGGCGAGGACACCTGGTCGTTCAAGAACGCACTCAAGCACGTGCTGCGCCAGGACCCGGACATCATCCTGGTCGGTGAGATGCGCGACCTCGAGACGATCGAGATCGCCCTGACCGCAGCCGAGACCGGTCACCTCGTCATGGCGACGCTGCACACCCAGGACGCCGCCCAGACGATCGACCGCGTCATCGACGTCTTCCCGCCGTCGCAGCAGCAGCAGGTCCGCGTCCAGCTGGCCGGCGCGCTGCAGGGCGTCGTCTGCCAGCAGCTGGTCAAGACGACGGACGGCAAGGGCCGCGTCGTGGCCACCGAGGTGCTCGTGGCCACCCCGGCGATCCGAAACCTGATCCGCGAGGGCAAGACGCATCAGATCTACTCGGCGCTGCAGGCCGGCGCCAAGCACGGCATGCAGACGATGGACCAGCACCTCGCAGAGCTGGTGCGCAAGGGACGGATCTCCTACGACGCGGCGCTCGAGAAGTGCCACCACGTCGAGGACTTCAACCGGCTGTGCGGCCGGGGCTGAGAGGCGACTGAGACATGGCTGCTACCGCAACCTTCGAGTACAAGGTCCGCGACAAGGCGGGCAAGCTCACCACCGGCAAGATCGACGCCGAGAACTCGACCCAGGTCGCCGCGAAGCTCAAGCAGATGGGCTACGCGCCGCTCTCGATCACCGAGTCCGGCGGCGGCATGAACAAGGAGCTGTCGCTCCCCGGCATGGGGAAGAAGAAGGTCAAGCTCAAGGACCTCGCCGTCTTCTCCCGCCAGTTCGCCACGATGATCAATAGCGGCCTGTCGCTGCTCCGCGCGCTGAGCATCCTCGCCGACCAGACGGAGAACCCGCGGCTCGCTGAGATCATCGCCGAGGTGCGCAACGACATCGAGACCGGCAACTCGCTGTCGGTGGCGATGGCCAAGCACGCCGAGGTCTTCCCGCCGCTCATGGTGAACATGTGCAAGGCCGGCGAGGTGGGCGGCTTCCTCGACAGCGTGCTGCTCCAGATCGCGGAGAACTACGAGTCCGAGGTCAAGCTGAGGAGCAAG
The DNA here is from genome assembly GCA_035554015.1 of Mycobacteriales bacterium. GTDB lineage: Bacteria > Actinomycetota > Actinomycetes > Mycobacteriales > SCTD01 > DATLGD01. Next base: position 7,165 of record DATMJH010000366.1, on the reverse strand, counting down.
ATCAAGTCGGCGATGACCTACCCGGTCATGGTGCTCATCATGGCCGTGCTCGCCGTCATCGGCATGCTCACGTTCATCGTCCCGGTGTTCGAGGAGATGTTCAACAGCATGGGCGCGACGCTGCCCCCGCCGACGCGAGTGCTCGTCTTCCTCAGCGGCCAGATGAAGATCGTCATCCCGGTCCTGGTCGTCGGTGGTATCGCCTTCATGGCCACGTGGAAGCGGATCAAGCACGACGACCGCGTCAGGGGGGTGGTCGACCCGCTCAAGCTGAAGGTCCCGGTCTTCGGGCCGCTGTTCCAGAAGGTGGCGCTGGCGCGCTTCGCGCGCAACCTCGGCACGATGCTCAAGTCGGGCGTACCGATCCTGCAGAGCCTCGACATCGTCGCGGACACCACCGGCAACATCGTGCTCGAGCGCGCCACCCGAGACGTTCAGGACAGTGTCCGGCAGGGTGAGTCCATCACCGGCCCTCTGTCGAAGCATGCGGTCTTCCCGCCGATGGTGGTGCAGATGATGGCCGTCGGCGAGGACACCGGCGCCCTGGACACCATGCTCCAGAAGGTCAGCGAGTTCTACGACCAGGAGGTCGAGGCGACCACCGAGAGTCTCACCGCGATGCTGGAGCCGCTGATGATCGCCTTCCTGGGAGGCATCGTGGGTGGGATGATCGTGGCGCTCTACATGCCGATCTTCAAGATCTTCGAGCTCATCGAGTAGCTCGACGACCTCGGCCCCCAACGGCCCGCCGGCCCCGCCGGTGGGCCGTTCGGCGTATCGGGCCGTGCCACCTTCGGGTGACGTCGAAATTTGTCGGAGAGATCGCTCAACCCGCACCGCATGACGCCCGAAGTAGTACCTGTCATCAAGAGCCGCACCGAGCAAGGGCACACCCGCCGCGAGGCGGGGTCGCAAAGCCAGGGGACTCCGCAGGAGTCCGCCCAGCTGCCTCGGCACGGGCCTCCCACAAGGGGTGCTCCGCGCAGAGGGTCCGAGCACTTCAGCGCGGCTCACCATCGCACTGCATCCCGTCCCGGAGGACAACATGCTGGCTCGTCTCCGCAAGACCCAGGAGGAGCGTGAGGGCGGCTTCACCCTCATCGAGCTCCTGGTCGTCGTCATCATCATCGGCATCCTCGCCGCGATCGCGATCCCGACCTTCCTGGGTCAGCGCGAGAAGGCGTGGGAGCGGGCCGCTGCGTCTGACCTGCGCAACGCCGCCACCACCGTCGAGGACCACTTCAGCAACGCCGGCACCTACGTCGGTGCCACCGGCTGGAAGCAGTCCGACAAGGTGACCGTCACCCTGCCGACCTCGAGCACCACCGGCTACTGCCTCACCGCCGTGCACAGCAGCCTGACCGGCCGCTCCTTCGTGCTCAAGAGCACCGAGGGCAAGGTCCAGGAGGTCGGCGTCAACGGCGCCACCGCCTGCGCGTAGTACGAACGGCTCAGCACGAGGGGCGGCACCCGGCGGGTGCCGCCCCTCGTCGCGTTCGGCCGACTGCCGCTCCAGAGCCGACCGGCGCCGGCCGAGACCAAGCACATGCGCAACGACGACCGCGACGACGGCTTCACACTCATCGAGCTCCTCGTCGTCGTCGTCATCATCGGCATCCTTGCGGCCATCGCCGTGCCGACCTTCCTCGGCCAGCGGGAGCGGGCCTGGCGCAACGGCGCGCTGTCCGATCTGCGCAACGCCGTCATCCAGGTCGAGGACCAAGCCCTCGCGGGGGCGACCTATCACATGATCGACCCCTCGACGCTGAAGACGACCCACGGTGTCACCGTGCGGTTCGGCGCTGTCACGTCGACGACCTACTGCCTGGTCATCGACCACTCCCGCATACCCGGCTCTGCCGACTACCACTTCGACTCCTCAGTGGCGCGTCCCGAGCCCGGCGGCTGCTGAGCGATGCACCGGCACGAAGCGTCAAGTCCGGAGGCGCGGCTGCCGAAGTTCTCCGCGTGAAGCTTCAGAAGGGCGACTGGTCGCGGCATCGGCCGTGTCCCACGGGAGAGCGCGGGTTCACCCTGGTGGAGACCCTCGTCGTCGTCTTCCTCATGGGCATCGCAGCGACGATCGCGGTCGGGGGGTACCAGGCCTACGCGAAGTCGGCCGAGCACTCCGGCACGCGCAACGACGTCGTGAGCGCTCTGCGCGCGGCGCACCAGCGGGCACTCGCCGAGGCCACCGTCTACTGCGTCCGCTTCGCCCCGGACGGCAAGACGTGGACGACGTACCGGGGCACCTGCAGCAGCGGGACCCACGTCAAGGGACCGGAGGAGGTCGGCGGAGCGCAGATCTCGCTCGCCGACGTGAGCTTCCTGCGCAGCGACGGCACCCCAGGCAGCAGGGACGTGGAGTTCACTGCCCGCGGCACGGCGAGCAAGGGCTCGCTCAAGGTCGTCCGGTCGGACTCGAGCAAGACCTACACCGTGAGCGTGGAAGGACTGACCGCTCGTGTCTCGTCTTCGTAGGACGGCCGGCGACGACGGCTTCTCGCTGGTGGAGATCCTCGTCAGCATCACCATCTTCGGCGTCGCGGCGACGGCCGTGCTGCCGCTGCTCCTTGCCGGCATCCGTGGCGGCACGCACGCCAAGCTGACCACGCAGGCGAAGAACATCGCGCAGGAGCGGATGGAGCTCATCCGCAACCTGCCGTTCTACATCGCACAGCAGAACGGCGATTACCGCGACGTCCTCGACGTGTACTTCCGCGACCTGCGGAGCCCGGGGACGGTCACCGCGAGTGACCCGTGCGTGAGCCGCCGGTACCTGGCTGCCACGACGTCGTACCAGTGCACGCTTCCGGCGACGACCATCGGCGGAGCGAGGTTCAACCAGGTGGTGGAGTCGAAGTTCATCAGCGCCAGCGGCGCCGTCGTCGCCCCTCGCGCCGACTACGACAGCCAGGTCGTCAACCGCGACGCCCCTGCCTCCAACCTGCTCGAGGCCGTCATCACGACCACGTGGACCCAGGGCGGCACGTCGCGCGACTTCGTGCTGCGCTCCCGCGTCGCGAACACGGCGACGGACGCCCCGCTGGTCACCTCGAAGATCAGCGGGTCCGCTGTCAAGGTCACGAGCACCACGACAGACGGCTCCGTGCTGCAGTTCGAGGGCGGCCTGCTCAGCGCGGAAGGATCCAAGGCCACGGCCTCCTCGGCGAACGCCTCCGCAGTGGGCGCCTACGGCAGCCTGTCGTCCGGCGCCACCGTCAAGGGAGCCGAGGTCACTCTCTCCGCGCCACCGGACCAGCTCGTCACGCTGCCGGTGAGCGGTGCCGAGCGGGTGCTGGGAACCGACTGCTCGCTGCTCTGCTTCGGCGACTCCAAGATCAAGGGTGCAGGCTCCGCGAAGGTCTCGAACCAGGTCCCGCAGGTCGGCATCGACGGGGTCACCAACACCCTCGAGGCGCAGCTGTCGCGCTCCGGCGGCTTCGGCGAGCGCGGGTTCAGCTACAGCAACACCGACGTCGCGACGGCCGGCGTGGCGCTGCCACTGGTGAACGCGCTGCCGCTCGTCTCGGCGGGCACCGGGACTACCGGATCGATCGCGTCGTCATGGGGCAGCCTGGACGCGACACCGAACGGGACCACGTCCGTGACCGCCAAGGTGTCGGCATCCTCGCGTCCGATCCAGCTGTTCCGCACCGCAGCCGCGCCCGACGGGCTGGTGCAGCTCGAGCTGACCTCGGCAGCGCTCACCTGTGTCGACGGCGCGGGCCGCGGCGTCAGCGCCTCGTGGGGCGCCAAGGTCCGCGTGCACACCTCGAGCGGTTACGTCGAGTACGCCGTGGCGCCGGGTGGGACGGCTCTGCCCGACCCGGGGCTCATCACGACCTCGACCGGCCTGCCCCTGTCCAGGTACGTGACCAGCTGGTCCGGCCTCACCTCGAGCACTAGCAGTGTCGCGCAGACCGCGACCGCGGGCGTCTCGGCCAACATCCCGGCGGTCCTCAACGTGCTCACGGCGCCGACCCGCTCCGGTGACGCGCAGTCGGTGCTGAACGTGAGCCTGGGCAGCCTGTCGTGCGAGGCGGAGGACAACCAGTGACCAGCGCACGCCTCCGCCGTGAGGACTCCGGCGCCACCCTGGTAGAGATGCTCGTCGCCATGGTCCTGTTCAGCGTGCTGGGCTCGGTCCTCATGGCGTCCTTCATGGCCAGCAAGCAGGCCACCCAGTCGGCGCGCGAGACGCACGACCTCAACGAGGAGGCGCGAGTCGCCCTCAACCGCATGGCTCGCGAGCTCCGACAGGCAAGCGCCATCACTGCCGTGAGCGCGCCCGACGGAAGGACGTCGGTGACGTTCCAGGTCGACTTCAACGGCAACGGCACGATCGACGCGTCGGCTACCGATCCCGAAGTCCTCACTTACAGCTGGGACGGGTCCCGGATCCTTCTGACGGCCAACGACACGACGGGCACGCCGGTCACCCAGCCGATCCTCTCAGGCAAGGTGAGCGCGTTCGAGCTGGACTACTTCTCCAGCGACTACCGGCGCGACTGCTTCGCGACCAAGGACGGCCGGTCGAACTGGCGCGAGCTGGACGCCTACACGACGACATGCGCGGCCCGCGGCTCAGCCGGCCACACGGCCGGCGCTCTGGACGCCACGGAACTTGCCGAGATCGACATCGTCACCGTGCAGATGCGCGTGCTCGAGGGCGCGCGGGCGCAGGACTACCAGACCCAGATCGACCTGAGGAACGCGTCATGACCCCTGACTTCCAAGCCAGACGTGAGGACGGCGCAGCGCTGCTCACCACGATCTTCTTCGTGGCCGTGCTCAGCGCCCTGTCGGTGACGGTCGGTGTCATGACGGTCAACAACGTCGGCAACGCGGCCCGCGACCGTCAAGGAACATCCGCCCTGGCGCTCAGCGAGGCCGGCGTGGCCCAGGCCGTCAGCTACATGCGGTCGGGACAGCAGAGCATCAAGAACCTGCGCTGCGCGCCGAACTGCGGGACGGCCAACCCCTGGGGCGAGGAGCCAGCGAGCGTCGACGGCGACGCGGCGCCTGCGCAGACGGTCACACTGGCGACCGGGGAGCAGTACCAGGTGTGGATCGAGCCGATCTCGCCGCTCGACGTGTCCACGTTCACGCCCGGCATCTACCGCGTGCACTCCATCGGGACCTCCTCAGGCAACCCAGGAAACCGCACGGTCCAGGTCGACCTGGAGGTGTCGCCGTTCAAGTACCCCCTCGCGGTCTACGCCGACACCGTGCAGCCCGGCGGCACCGGGAGCATCTTCAACGAGTCGCTGTTCTCGACCGGGTGCATCTTCAAGCGAGACAAGATCAATTTCGGGTCTGGGCTCGACGTGGTCTACGGAATCCCGCCGGCCGCGCACACGAGCAAGGTCATCACCGACTCGCAAGGGTCGGGCAGCAACTGCCCCGACAACGACAAGGACAACATCCACCGGGCGACGCACAGCCAGTGGGCAGGCAACGGGTGCAACAGCAAGTACCCCTACGACCAGGACAAGCTCGGGAAGAGCCCCGTGGGGGCGCCGTGCTTCCAGGCCGCAGGGGGAGCCAACCCCGCCTACCCGCAGACCTCGCTCGTGCCGTCCGAGGACTGGCTGAGGGAGACGTACGACTTCCAGCTGGAGGGGCTCACCGCGGAGCAGTTGGAACTGCTCAAGAGCTCCGCCATCGAGCAGGGCTTCTACTTCACGAGCACGACCGCGATCCCCAACGTCCTGAAGTCGGCGAGCACCGCTGCCGCGTACCCCAACCCCATCCTGTTCTACGACCTGCAGGGCTCGGCTGTCGGCGGCACCGTGGACCTCAACGACCTCGGCTCCTCCTACACCCGCAGCTGGCCGCTGTCCGGCTCGGCGTCCACGTGTGACGGTCGTGCGGCGTTCATCATCGTGAAGAACGGCAACGTGCGGATGAACTCGAACACCACGCTGGTGGCGTCCGTGTTCGCCCTCGGGCCGGATCCGTACGGGCAGGTCAGCAAGCTGAACGGCACGGCGCAGCTCATCGGCACGCTCTACGGGCGGACCGTCGACCTCACCGGAACCGGGGACATCAAGCTGGACGAGTGCTTCGTCGAGAATCCCCCCGGGCAGGCGCTCGAGGTCCGGGTGACCGACTTCGTCGAGGTCGACCGCCCGGTCGCGCCGTAGCGCCGCGACGGAGCCGCGATGCACGGCCGGGTCCGGCGCGACGCGCACGCGTCCCTCTAGGGTTCCGCTGTGACCGGCGTCGTGGTGGGCGGGGCAGCCCTGCTCGGGCTGCTGATCGGCTCGTTCCTCAACGTGGTGGCGCACCGCGTCCCGAGGGGCCAGTCGGTCGTGCATCCGCCGTCCGGCTGCCCCCGATGCGGGGCTGCCATCCGGCCGCGCGACAACGTTCCGGTGCTCAGCTGGGTGCTGCTGCGCGGTAGGTGCCGCGACTGCTCAGCGCCGATCAGCGCCCGCTATCCGTTCGTCGAGGCCGGCACGGCGGTGCTGTTCGCCGTCCTGGCGCTGCGTTTCGGCGTCGACGCCGTGCTGCCGGCCTACCTGTACCTGGGAGCGGTGGGCGTGGCCCTCACGCTCATCGACATCGACGTCAAGCGCCTGCCCGACGTGCTCACGCTGCCGTCGTACCCGGTCGCCGCGGTGCTGCTCGGCCTCGCAGCGCTGCTGGGCAGCGACACCGGCAGCTTCGTGCGTGCTCTGCTCGGCGGCGTCGTCGCCTTCGCGTTCTACTTCGGGCTGGCCTTCGCGTATCCGGCCGGAATGGGGTTCGGCGACGTGAAGCTGTCGGGCGTCCTCGGCCTGTACCTCGGCTGGCTCGGATGGGGCGTGCTGGTCGCCGGCCTGTTCCTGGGCTTCCTGCTGGGTGGGGTCTTCGGCGTCCTGCTCATGGCGGCGCAGCGAGGCGGGCGCAAGACGAAGGTGCCCTTCGGCCCCTTCATGCTGCTGGGCACGCTCGTCGCCGTGCTCGCCGGGCAGCCGCTCGTCGATGCCTACCTCGGCGCCACCGGCCTCTAGCGCACCCCGCCCAGCGGCGCTGCGCCGTTGGGAGCACATCCGGTCACGCTGAGTGCTCAAGCCCTCCGCCGCTGCGGCCGATGCTCGTGCAGACAACCGGCCCGGGACGCGGCCGGACCTCGCGGCCGGAGGGCCGCTGCACGAGGGGAACGAGCAGTGGCAGG
>DATMJH010000365.1:0-7567 GCA_035554015.1 Mycobacteriales bacterium | reverse complement strand
CCCCCGCACCCCGCAGGAGCCGCCCCGTGACCGCCGCCGTCCCCTCCTCCGACGAGGTGCTCGACGTCGTCCGCGGCGCCGTCGTGACGGTGCTGGAGGTGGACCCGGCGACGGTGCAGCCGGGCACCCGGCTGCGCGAGGACCTCGACGCCGACTCGCTCGCGCTCGTGGAGATCGTCGAGATCGTCGAGGAGAGGCTGGCCGCCCGTGCCCCGCACTTCCACGTCGAGGACGAGGAGCTGGACGGCCTGCGCACGGTGGGTGAGGCCGTCGAGCTGGCGGTACGCCGCCTGAGCGGCACGTGAGCGGCCAGGACTGGACCGGGCTCGAGCAGGCGCTGGGCACCCGGCTCGACCCCGCGCTGGCGGAGCAGGCGCTCACCCACCGCTCGTACGCCTACGAGAACGGCGGCATCCCGACCAACGAGCGGCTGGAGTTCCTGGGCGACTCGGTGCTCGGCGTCGTCGTGACGCATGCGCTGTACGCCGAGCACCCCGACCTGCCGGAGGGGCAGCTGGCCAAGCTGCGCGCCGGCGTCGTGAGCACCAAGGCGCTGGCCGCTGTCGCCCGCGGCATCGGGCTCGGCCAGTGGCTGCGGCTGGGCCGGGGCGAGGAGTCGACCGGCGGCCGCGACAAGAGCTCGATCCTCGCCGACACGCTCGAGGCGCTGCTCGCGGCGGTCTACCTCGACCGCGGGCTCGACGGCGCCACGGAGGTGGTGCGCGGGCTGTTCGGGCCGCTGCTCACGACACTGCTGGCCGAGCAGGGCGGGCAGGACTGGAAGACCGCGCTCCAGGAGCTCGCCGCCGCGCCCGGCGAGGACGTGCCCGAGTACCGCACCGACGAGAGCGGCCCGCCGCACGACCGCCGGTTCACCGCCGAGGCCGTGGTGTCGGGCTCGGTGCTCGGCACCGGCAGCGGCCGTACGAAGAAGGCGGCCGAGCAGGAGGCCGCCGAGCAGGCCTGGCACGCGCTGGGCGGTGACGCCGCAGCCGCCGCCACCGTTGACGCGGGGGGCTGAGCGTGCCGGAGCTGCCCGAGGTCGAGACCGTGCGACGCGGCCTCGAACGAGGCGTCGTCGGCCGCACCGTGGTCGCCGTCGACGTGCACCACCCACGGGCGGTGCGGCGGCACGAGGCGGGCGCGGACGACTTCCGCGCCCGGGTCGAGGGTCGGCGGCTGCTCGGCGCGCGCCGCCGCGGCAAGTACCTGTGGCTGCCGATGGACTCCGGTGAGGCGGTCGTGGGTCACCTGGGCATGAGCGGCCAGCTGCTCGTCGTCCCGCCCGACAAGCCGGCCGAGGCGCACCTGCGCGTGCGGTTCGGCTTCGACCCGTCGACCAACCCGGGCGGCCGCGAGCTGCGCTTCGTCGACCAGCGCACCTTCGGCGGGCTCGCCGTCGTGCCGATGGTCGGCGGGCCTGCCGGGCAATCCGCGGACGGCCTCGCGACGGGCGGCGTGCCGGCGAGCGTGGCCCACATCGCGCTCGACCCGCTCGACCCGGCGTTCGACGACGACGCGTTCGTCGAGGGCCTGCGCCGGCGGCGCACCGGCGTCAAGCGGGCGCTGCTCGACCAGACGCTCGTCTCCGGCGTCGGCAACATCTACGCCGACGAGGCGCTCTGGCGGGTGCCCCTGCACTGGGCGAGGCCGACCGACACGCTGCCACGGCCGACGGCGCGCGCGCTGCTGGGCCACGTGCGCGACGTGATGACGGAGGCGATCGCGGCCGGCGGCACGTCCTTCGACGCGCTGTACGTGTCGGTGAACGGCGTCAGCGGGCTGTTCGACCGCTCGCTGTCGGCCTACGGACGGCGGGACGAGCCCTGCGCCCGGTGCGGCACGCCGATCCGGCGTGACGCCTTCATGAACCGCTCGTCGTTCAGCTGCCCGCGCTGCCAGCCGCGCCCGCGCCGGGCCCGCTACTAGCCAGCTCCTCGCGCACGCCGGGTGGCCACGAGCCGTCGGCCTGCCGCGGCGACCACGGCTCGGTGCGCACCCACTCCGACCCGCACCCGGCGCAGGCGAACAGCCGCAGGCCGCCGGTCGTGCTGCCGGTGGGCGCCCACTGGCACAGCGACCGGCAGGCGTGGACGACCAGTGCCATCGTCGGCGTTCAGCCGGCGCTCAGGTGCCGTCCGGGCCGTGCTCGCTGTCGCCCTCGCTGCCGCCCTCCGGCGGCTCGCCCTGCTGCCCGCCGGTCGGCCCGGGCAGCGGCACCGTCCGGGGCGCCTCCGACACCTTGACCGGCGTGCGGATGATCGTCGGCTGCGTCTGCGGCCGGTCGTCCGGCAGCGGGTTGGTGTTGTCGTTGGCGGCGTCGGGCTGACCGCACCCGGTCAGCACGAGCGCGGCGGCGGCCCCGGCGAGGGCGAGGCGGGCGACGGGCACGGGTCCTCCTGTCGGGGCGGTGGCGCGGCTCGGGAGCCGGTGCTCCCACTACCCTCGCAGGCCGTGGTCAGCCCTGCCGAACCGGTCCGGCTCACGGCGTTCGTCATGGGCCGGGTGCAGGGCGTCGGCTTCCGCTGGTGGACCCGCGCGCGGGCCCTCGAGCTGGGACTCGCCGGCAGCGCCACCAACCTCGACGACGGTCGCGTGCAGGTCGTCGCCGAGGGCCCGCGCGAGGCGGCGGAGTCGCTGCTCGCCCTGCTGCGCGGCGGAACCGCGCCCGGCCGGGTCGACGCCGTCGTCGAGCGCTGGGGCGCCCCCCGCGGCGAGCACGGCTTCATCGAGCGCTGACGAACCCGTCGGGAGCCCTCCCGACGGTTCCCAACCGCGTGCTGCCCGTCGGGAGCCCTCCCGTGCGGTCCGGTCGGCTGCGGCGACGGGAGCCCTCCCGACGGTTTCCGGGGGTGCGGTACCCGTCGGGAGCCCTCCGGTGCGGTTCCGCCGGTCTCAGTCGAGGCGGGACAGGCCGTGCACGCGGAGCACGGCCTCACCGGCCTCGTCGGACGCCGCGAGGTCGACGTCGGCAGTGACCGCCCAGTCGTGGTGGCCGGCCGGGTCGTCGAGCACCTGCCGGACGCGCCAGATTCGTGCCGTCCCCGTCGCGTCGACGTCCTCGGTGACGACGAACAGGTGCGGCCCCCGCGCGTCGGGGCCGGTACCCACCTCGTCGTGCTCGGCGAAGTAGGCCTGCACCGCCTCCTGCCAGGCCGGCTCGCCCACGTCCGGGTCGAGCTCGCCGAGCAGCGTCCAGTGCCGCCGGGCCACCAGCTCGACCCGCCGCCACATCGCGTTGCGCACCAGCACCCGGAAGGCGCGGGCGTTGGCGGTCACCGGCGGCGGCGCCTGCTCGACCGCAGGAGCGGCCGGCACGACGTCACCGGTGCGCAGCGCCTCCCACTCGTCGAGCAGGCTGGAGTCCACCTGCCGGACCAGCTCGCCCAGCCAGGCGACGAGGTCCTCGACCTCCTCGGTGCGGGCGTCAGCCGGCACCGTGCGGCGCAGCGCCTTGTACGCGTCGGCGAGGTACCGGAGCACCAGCCCCTCGCTGCGTGCCAGCCCGTAGAACCCGACGTACTCGACGAAGGTCATCGAGCGCTCGGCGAGGTCGCGCGCCACCGACTTCGGCGACAGCTCGAAGTCGCGCACCCACGGGTGCCCCTTCGCGTAGGTCTCGAAGGCGGCCGTGAGCAGCTCCTCGAGCGGCTTCGGCCAGGACACGTCCTCGAGCAGCTCCATGCGTTCCTCGTACTCGACGCCGTCGGCCTTCATGTCCGCGACGGCCTCGCCGCGCGCCTTGTGCTGCTGCGCCCGCAGCACCTGCCGCGGGTCGTCGAGGGTCGCCTCGAGCACGCTGAGGACGTCGAGCGCGTACGTCGGTGCGTCGCGGTCGAGCAGCTCCAGCGCGGCGAGCGCGAACGGCGACAGCGGCTGGTCGAGCGCGAAGTCGGGACGAAGGTCGACGGTGAGCCGGGCGCGGCGCCCGCCCGGCCCGGGCTCCGGCAGCCGCTCCACGACGCCGCTCGCCTCGAGCGCGCGGAACAGCGCGATCGCGCGCCGCACGTGCCGCCGCTTGGCCGCGCGGTCGTCGTGGTTGCCGAGCAGCAGCCGCTTGGCGTGCTCGAACGGGTCGCCCGGTCGCGCCATGAGCTGCAGCAGCATCGACGACGTCACGCGGAACTGGGAGGTCAGCCGCTCGGGCTCGGCCGAGATCAGCCGCTCGAAGGTCTGCTCGCTCCAGTTGACCGACCCCTCCGGCGGCCTCTTCCGCGTGTACGAGCGCCGCTTCTTCGGGTCGTCGCCGATCTTGGCCAGCGCCTTGGCGTTGGCGATGTCGTGCTCCGGCGCCTGCGCGACGACGGTGCCCGCGACGTCGAAGCCCGCCCGTCCGGCCCTGCCGGCGAGCTGGTGGAACTCGCGCGCCTTGAGGTGGCGCGTCACGGTGCCGTCGAACTTGGTCAGCGAGGTGAGCAGGACCGTGCGGATCGGCACGTTGATGCCGACCCCGAGGGTGTCGGTGCCGCACACGACCTTGAGTAGTCCCTGCTGGGTCAGCTGCTCGACCAGCCGGCGGTAGCGCGGCAGCATCCCGGCGTGGTGCACGCCGATGCCGTGCCGCACCAGCCGCGACAGGCTGCGGCCGAACCCGGCGGTGAAGCGCACGTCGCCGATCGCGGCGGCGATCGCGTCCTTCTCCTCGCGGGTGCACACGTTGACGCTCATGAGCGCCTGCGCCTGCTCGACCGCGCCGGCCTGCGTGGCGTGCACGACGTACACCGGCGCCTGCTGGGTCGCGAGCAGCTCGGCCAGCGTCTCGTGCACCGGCGTCGTGGCGTACTCGAAGCGCAGCGGCACCGGGCGCTCGACGCTGGTGACCAGCGCGGTCTCGCGACCGGTGCGCTGCCGCAGGTCCTCGCGCAGCCACCCGACGTCGCCCAGGGTGGCGCTCATCAGCAGGAATTGGGTGCCGGTCATCTCCAGCAGCGGCACCTGCCAGGCCCAGCCGCGCTCCGGGTCGGCGTAGTAGTGGAACTCGTCCAGCACGGCCACGGCGACGTCGCTGCCGGCGCCCTCGCGCAGCGCCTTGTTCGCGAGCACCTCGGCGGTGCAGCACACGATCGGGGCGTCGGGGTTGACGGCGGCGTCCCCGGTCGCCATGCCGACGTTCTCGGGGCCGAAGACGTCGACCAGCGCGAAGAACTTCTCGCTGACCAGCGCCTTGATCGGTGCCGTGTAGACGCTGCGTCGCCCCGCGGCCAGCGCCAGCGCGTGCGCACCGGTGGCGACGAGCGACTTGCCCGAGCCGGTCGGCGTGGACAGCACCACGTGCGAGCCCGCCGCGAGCTCGAGCAGCGCCTCCTCCTGCGCCGGGTACGGCGAGAGGCCGAGGCCCTCCGGCGGGTCCTCCCCGACCCAGGCGGTGAAGGCGTCGAGTGCGTCGTCCGGGGCCGCACGGCCGGTCAGCCGGCGGACGACCGGCGGGGGAGAGGTCATGGGAGCCCCGATCCTGCCCGACCGGCCGGGGGCCGCAGGTCGAGCGCGGGGCGCTCAGGGTTGTCGCGGCCTGCGGGCGCAGCGGCGGCTGCGCGTCGTGACCGTCCTGTGACCGGGCCTTGACCATGCGGAGCTCGGCTGTCATCCTTTCGTCACCGCTCCTGTGCCGATCGCCGGGAAGCTGGACAACTCCCCGCCACGCGGCACACCCACCCGGAGGACGTCTGCCATGGCCAAGGCCCTCTTCGGACACGTCGGTCACAGCACCGACCTGCGCCTCGCCGCCGAGGTGCGCCGTCTGCGGAGCCGGGTCGAGGAGCTCGAGGCGGAGCTGGCGCGCACGAAGGCCGCGCACGAGTCGCTGCTGGCCAGCGTCTCCGACGCCGGCTGGGTCGAGGACGACCTGCGCATGCTGACGCTCCCGGAGGACGCGCCCGCCTACACCTGAGCCGGCACGACCCGAGAAGGCGCTCTCCCGCGGGGAGGGCGCCTTCCGCGCGTCCGGGCCCCGGGCGGCCCGCGCGCCGGTAGTGTCGCGCCGGACCCGCCGGCCTTCCCCCTGGCCCGAGAGCGACTGGTGCACCTCAAGAGCCTCACGCTGAAGGGCTTCAAGTCCTTCGCCTCCCCGACGACCCTGCGCTTCGAGCCGGGCATCACCTGCGTCGTCGGCCCCAACGGCTCCGGCAAGAGCAACGTCGTCGACGCCATCGCCTGGGTGCTCGGCGAGCAGGGCGCCAAGGCGCTGCGCGGCGGCAAGATGGAAGACGTCATCTTCGCCGGCACGCCGGGCCGCCCGCCGCTGGGCCGGGCCGAGGTGACGCTGACGATCGACAACGCCGACGGCGCCCTGCCGATCGACTACACCGAGGTCTCGATCACCCGCCGGATGTACCGCTCCGGCGAGAGCGAGTACGAGATCAACGGCGACAAGGTCCGCCTGCTCGACGTCCAGGAGCTGCTCAGCGACTCCGGCATCGGCCGGGAGATGCACGTCGTCGTCGGGCAGGGCCAGCTGGACGCGATCCTGCAGTCCAAGCCGGAGGACCGCCGCGCCTACATCGAGGAGGCCGCGGGCGTCCTCAAGCACCGCAGGCGCAAGGAGAAGGCGCTACGCAAGCTGGACGCGATGCAGGCCAACCTCACCCGCCTCACCGACCTCACCGGGGAGCTGCGCCGCCAGCTCAGGCCGCTGGGCCGGCAGGCGGAGATCGCGCGGAAGGCGCAGGCCGTCCAGGCCGAGCTGCGCGACGCGCGGTTGCGCCTGGCCGCCGACGACCTCGTCACGCTGCGCGACGAGCTCGCCCGCGAGGAGGCCGACGAGGCCGCCGCGCGGGCCCGACGGGCCGAGGTGGAGGGGCAGCTCGCCGCCGCGCGCGCGGAGCAGGAGCGCCTGGAGCGCGAGCTCGCGGCGGACACCCCGCGGCTCGCGGCCGCCCAGGACACCTGGTACCGGCTCTCCGCGCTCGCCGAGCGGCTGCGCGGCACCGTCCGACTCGCCCAGGAACGGGTCCGGCACCTGGCCGACGCCGACGCCGCGACCCGGCCGCCCGGGCGGGACCCGGACGCCCTGGACGCCGAGGCCGGCGCCGTCGCCGAGCAGGAGCAGGAACTGGTCGCCGCGGTGGTGGAGGCCCGCGCGCTGCTGGAGGAGGTGCTCGAGAAGCGGGCCGCGCACGAGCGGAGCCTGGCCGCCGCCGAGCGCGCACACCTCGCCGCCGTCCGCGCGTCGGCGGACCGCCGCGCCGGGATCGCGACGCTCGCCGGGAGGGCCGAGGCGCTGCGCAGCGGGGTCGCGGCCACGGCCGAGGAGATCGAGCGGCTGTCGGAGGCGCTCGCCGACGCGGTCCACCGCAGCGCCGGCGCCGAGGAGGAGCTGGCCGTCGCCCGCGAGGAGTTGGCCGCGGACGGCGAGGGCGACCCCGAGCTGGAGCGGCGCTGCGCGCAGGCCGTCGAGGCGCACGAGGTCGCGGCCGCGCGGGTGGCGGAGCTGGCCGCGCGCGAGCGGGAGATCGAGCAGCACCGCGCCCACTGGCGGGCGCGGGTGGACGCGCTCGCGGAGGGCCTCGCCCGCCGCGACGGCAGCGGGGCGCTGCTGGCCGAGCACGCCGTCCGGACGCTCGGCCAGCAG
>DATMJH010000364.1:0-2346 GCA_035554015.1 Mycobacteriales bacterium | reverse complement strand
TCACCGTGCCGGTGTGCGAGGAGGACTGGAAGGACGGTGCGCTCCTCGTCGAGGAGGTGCGTGCCGCGCTGGCGCACGTGCCCCGGTACCCGGTCCGGCCGGAGGACCCGTCCCGGTAGCGTGAGCCGCTCACCCGACAGCCAGCCGGACCCTGGAGCGCGCATGGCCGCCAAGAGCGACCGCATGGACACCATCGTCAGCCTCGCCAAGCGCCGGGGGCTCGTGTTCCCGTCGTCGGAGATCTACGGCGGGCTCCGCGCCTCCTGGGACTACGGACCGCTCGGCGTCGAGCTGAAGAACAACGTCAAGCGCCAGTGGTGGAAGTCGGTCGTGCAGGGCCGCGACGACGTCGTCGGGCTCGACTCGTGCGTCATCCTCGCGCGGGAGGTCTGGGAGACCTCCGGCCACGTGCAGGCCTTCGTCGACCCGCTCGTGGAGTGCACCTCGTGCCACAAGCGCTACCGGGCCGACCACCTCGAGGAGGCCTCGCCGGGCAAGGCGCTGGCCGATCTCGCCTGCCCGAACTGCGGCAACCGCGGCACGTGGACCGAGCCGAGGATGTTCAACGGCCTGCTCAAGACCCACCTCGGCCCGGTGGAGGACGAGAGCGGCCTGGCCTACCTGCGGCCCGAGACGGCGCAGGGCATCTTCATCAACTACCTCAACGTGCAGCAGTCCGCGCGCAAGAAGCCGCCGTTCGGGATCGGGCAGATCGGCAAGAGCTTCCGCAACGAGATCACCCCGGGCAACTTCATCTTCCGCACCCGCGAGTTCGAGCAGATGGAGATGGAGTTCTTCGTCAAGCCCGGTGAGGACGAGCAGTGGCACCAGCGCTGGATCGACGAGCGCTTCGCCTGGTACACCGACCTCGGCATCGCAGCCGACCGGCTGCGCCTGTTCGAGCACCCGGCCGAGAAGCTGTCGCACTACTCCAAGCGCACCGTCGACATCGAGTACAAGTTCGACTTCGTCGGCAGCGAGTGGGGCGAGCTCGAGGGCATCGCGAACCGCACCGACTACGACCTCACGGTCCACGCCAAGGCCACCGGCGCGAACCTCGACTGGTTCGACCAGGAGAGCGGCGAGCGCTGGACGCCGTACGTCATCGAGCCGGCCGCCGGCGTCGACCGCTGCACGCTGACCTTCCTGCTCGACGCCTACACCGAGGACGAGGCGCCCAACGCCAAGGGCGGCGTCGACAAGCGCGTGGTGCTCAAGCTCGACCCGCGCCTGGCGCCGGTGAAGGCCGCCGTCCTGCCGCTGTCGCGCAACGCCGACCTGTCGCCGGTCGCCCGCGACCTCGCCGCGAAGCTGCGCCGGCACTGGAACGTCGACTTCGACGACGCCGGCGCCATCGGCCGCCGCTACCGCAGGCAGGACGAGGTCGGCACGCCCTACTGCGTCACCGTCGACTTCGACTCGCTCGAGGACTCGGCCGTGACGATCCGCGAGCGGGACGCGATGACCCAGGAGCGGGTGTCGCTGGACCAGGTCCAGCGCTACCTCAACGACAAGCTCGGCCCGCTGTAGCCCCCGCGACTTCCCCCGCCTCGTGACACCCGCGGCGGCCCCTGCGGTGTCACCAGGCAGGGGAAGTCGGGCGGGCTGTGGACGGCGGCGGGCAGAAGGCTGCCGTCCCGGGCAGCCTGCGCGGGTGGACGACGAGCTGCGAGCACTGGCGGAGGCGCAGGGCGGTGTGCTGAGCCGCGCGCAGCTCGTCGTCCACCCGCGCAGGCTGCCCGGGACGGCAGCCTTCTGCCCGCCGCCGTCCACAGCCCGCCCGGGGGCTAGAGGGGGCCGAGCTTGTCGTTGAGGTAGCGCTGCACCTGGTCCAGGGCCACCCGCTCCTGGGTCATCGCGTCCCGCTCGCGGATCGTCACGGCCGAGTCCTCGAGCGAGTCGAAGTCGACGGTGACGCAGTACGGCGTGCCGACCTCGTCCTGCCGGCGGTAGCGGCGACCGATCGCGCCGGCGTCGTCGAAGTCGACGTTCCAGTGCTTTCGCAGATCGGCGGCCAGCGAGCGCGCGACCGGCGAGAGATCGGTGTTGCGCGACAGCGGCAGCACCGCCGCCTTCACCGGCGCGAGGCGCGGGTCGAGCTTGAGCACGACGCGCTTGTCGACGCCGCCCTTGGCGTTCGGCGCCTCGTCCTCGGTGTAGGCGTCGAGCAGGAAGGTCAGCGCGCAGCGGTCGACGCCGGCCGCCGGCTCGATGACGTACGGCGTCCAGCGCTCGCCGGTCTCCTGGTCGAACCAGTCGAGGTTCGCGCCGGTGGCCTTGGCGTGGACCGTGAGGTCGTAGTCGGTGCGGTTCGCGATGCCCTCGAGCTCGCCCCACTCGCTGCCG
>DATMJH010000363.1:0-4532 GCA_035554015.1 Mycobacteriales bacterium | reverse complement strand
CCCCCCCGACCGCTCGAGCCGCCCGGCCAGGTCCCCGTCCGCTCCGGGCCTGGCGCCGGGGAAGGTGCGTCAGGAGCGGAGCGGTCGGAGGCCTGGTCGGGCGGCTCGAGCGGTCGGGGGGGACGTCGACGGGGCGCGGGTCGCCGGCCCGGCGGTGCGCCAGGTGGTCCGGCGCCGTCAGGCGAGGCCGGGCAGCACCTCCTCGTCCTGCTCGGCGAAGGCCTGCTCCTGCTCGGCCTCGTAGGCGCGCCAGGCGTCGGCGTCCCAGATCTCGAGCCGGGTGTTGGCGCCGACGACCACGCAGTCGCGCTGGAGGCCGGCGTAGGTGCGCAGCGGGGCCGGCACCGTGACGCGCCCCTGCCGGTCCGGGACGTCGTCGAAGGCGCTGGCGAAGAACATCCGGCTGTAGTCGCGCGCCCGCTTGGCCGACAGCGGCGCCTGCGCGAGCTGCTCGCCGTGCGCGGCGAAGTCGGCCCGGCGGAAGACGTAGAGGCACCGCTCCTGCCCCTTGGTGATCACGACGCCCTCCGCCAGCTCGTCCCGGAACCGGGCCGGCAGGAACAGCCGGCCCTTGTCGTCCAGGCGCGGGGTGTGGGTGCCGAGGAACACCGCTCCCCCTGGACGGGCCGGCCGGGGCCCTGCGCTCCCGGCTCCCCCACATTACCCCACTTCTCCCCACCGTCAATGCACCACGCAGCCCGTCCGGTGACGTCGTCGCAGGTCAGCGCCGTGGAGCAGGCGACACCGCCCCGCGCCCGGCCCCGCCGCACGGGAACAGCAGCACCTCGCCGCGCGTCGAGAACGTGACGAGCGGCGTCGTCGCCCCGCAGCCCGTGCCGGGCGGCCGCCGCGGTGCCAGACTCGTCCCGAGCCGGTCCTGCTGCCGGCGCGGCAGACCCCCCGACGCACGCCCCCCTGCACGCCGTCCGACCGGGCGGCCACCACGACGCCGACGACGACCCCGACGACGACCCCGACGACCACGAGCGGCCTGGCCGCTTCCAGGAGGACACCCGACGTGGCAGCCCGCTCGCGCCCCGGCGCCCGTGCCGGCCTCGAGGCCGTCCAGGAGGTCTCGCACCGCATCCTCGACAACGTCGAGACGGTCGTCGAGGGCAAGCCCGAGGTGGCCCAGCTCGCCCTGGAGGTGATGCTCGCCGAGGGTCACCTGCTCATCGAGGACGTGCCCGGAGTCGGCAAGACCCTGCTGGCGAAGGCGCTGGGCCGGTCGGTGGACTGCTCGGTCCGGCGCATCCAGTTCACGCCCGACCTGCTGCCGAGCGACGTCACCGGCGTCTCGGTGTACGACCAGGACGCGCACGAGTTCGAGTTCAAGCCCGGTGCGGTCTTCGCCAACATCGTGCTGGGCGACGAGATCAACCGCGCCTCGCCCAAGACCCAGTCGGCGCTGCTGGAGGCGATGGAGGAGCGGCAGGTCTCGGTCGACGGCACGACCTACCTGCTCGAGACGCCGTTCATGGTCATGGCGACGCAGAACCCGATCGAGATGGAGGGCACCTACCCCCTGCCCGAGGCGCAGCGCGACCGCTTCACGGCTCGGGTGTCGATGGGCTACCCGGGCGAGGCGGCCGAGGTGGACATGCTGGCGCTGCACGCCGGCCCGGGCTCGTCGACGCCGGTGGAGGACCTGGAGCCGGTCGCCGACGCGCTCGAGGTGCGCAAGCTCATCGAGGTCGTGCGCGGCGTGCACGTCAGCGACGACCTGCGCCGGTACGTCGTGGCCCTGGTGTCCGCGACGCGGCGCTCCCCCGACCTGCGGCTCGGCGCCTCGCCGCGGGCCGGCCTGCAGCTGGTCCGCGTCGCCAAGGCACACGCGGCGCTGGCCGGCCGCGACTACGTCTCGCCGGACGACGTGCAGGAGCTCGCGCCGGCCGTGCTCGTGCACCGCCTGCTCCCGACGCCCGAGGCGCAGGTCGCGCGCCGGACGCCGGACGACGTCGTCGCGGACGTCCTGGAGCGCACCGCGGTCCCCGGGGCGCCGGGCCGCCGCAGGTGAGCGGCCCATGAGCGACGTGCGCGCGGCGCTCGGGGGGCTGACCACCCGGGGCCGGTGCCTGCTCGCCGCGGGTGCCGCGCTCGTCGCGGCAGGCCTGCTGCTCGGCCAGCGCGACCTGCTCCGGGTCGGCGTGTTCCTCGTCGCGCTGCCGCTGGTCGCCGTCGCCGTCGTCGCCCGGACCCGCTACCGGCTGGCGTGCTCCCGCCGGCTCGACCCGCCGCGCGTCGAGGCCGGCCGGCCGGCGACGGTGCGCCTGCACCTCGACAACGTCTCGCGGCTGCCCAGCGGCGTCATGCTCATGGAGGACGCCCTGCCGTACACGCTCGGAGGCAGGCCCCGGTTCGTGCTCGACCGGGTGGAGCCGCAGGGGGCGCGCGACGTCAGCTACCCCGCCCGGTCGGAGGTGCGCGGCCGGTTCACCGTCGGCCCGCTGTCCGTCCGGCTCGCCGACCCGTTCGGACTGTGCGAGCTGACCCGCTCGTTCGCCACGACCGACGAGCTGATCGTGACGCCGGTCATCAGCGCCCTGCCGGCCGTCCGGCTCGGCGGCGACTGGGCCGGCGGCGGCGAGTCCACCGCACGCGCCGTGGCGACGAGCGGGCCCGACGACGTCGCGACGCGTGAATACCGGCACGGCGACGACCTGCGGCGGGTCCACTGGCGCAGCACCGCGCGGGTCGGCGAGCTGATGGTGCGCCGCGAGGAGCAGCCCTTCCAGAACCGCGCGGCGCTGCTGCTCGACGGGCGCGCGCAGGCGCACCGCGGTGACGGGCCGGCGTCGTCGTTCGAGTGGGCGGTGAGCGCCGTGGCCAGCGTCGGCGTCGCGCTCGGCCGGGCCGGTTTCGCCCTGTCGCTGCTGCGCGAGACCGGCGAGAGCGTGGAGCCGACCGGGGCGCCGCTGACCGAAGCGCTCCTGCTGGAGCACCTCGCGACGGTCACGACCTCCCGCGCGGCCGACCTCGACGCCGTGGCCGAGCGGTTGCGACGCGGGGCCGGCGGCGCCGTCGTCGCGGTGCTCGGCGACCTCGACCCGGCGCAGGCCGAGCGGCTGGCTCGCAGCCGGTCGGCGTCCGCGGCCTGCGTGGCGGTGCTCGTCGACACCGCGAGCTGGGGCGCGCGCTCCCCCTCGGCACGCGCGGAGGCCCTGGCGCGGCACCAGGGCAGCGCCGCCGTCCTGGCGGCAGGCGGCTGGCGGGTGCTGCCGGTGCAGCACGGCACGACGCTGCCCTCGGTGTGGCCGCTCGCCGGCCGCAGCGGCTTCGCTGCAGCGGCGCCGGCGAGGACGGCGCCGGCGAGGACGGCGTCGGCATGAGCCGCCCGACGCGGACGACGCTGCTCGCCGCCCTGGCCGTGCTGCTGACGTCGTCCGCGCTCGGCCAGGTGTACGCCGACGCGGGCTGGCTCCCCTCGGCCGTGCTCGTGGTCGTCCTCGTCGCGGCGTCGGGCTGGCTCGCCCGGCGGCTGCGCGTGCCGGCCGCCCTGCAGCCGGCGCTCGCGGTGCTCGTCGTCGGCGAGTGGCTCGCGCTGCGCAACGGCGGCGGGACGCTGGCGTTCGGCGTCGTCCCGACCGGCGAGACCGCGCGCGAGATCGGCGCGCTCATCGGCCAGGGCCTGGTCGACGTCGAGGAGCAGAAGGCGCCGGTCCCGACGACGGCCGGGCTGGTGCTGCTCGGCGTGCTCGGGCTGGCCGCCGTCGCCGCCGTCGTCGACCTCGTCGCCGTGACGCTGCGCCGGCCCGCCGTGGCCGGGCTGCCGCTGCTCGCGCTCGTCGCGGTGCCCTCCGGCACGCTCGAGGGCGGCGTCGGCTGGTGGCCGTTCGCGCTGGGTGCCACCGGATGGCTGCTGCTGCTCATGGACGACGCGGGCGCACGGGTCGCGCGGTGGGGCACGACCCTGCGGGCGAGCCGTTCACCCTCACCGGTCGACCCGCACCTCGGGCGCGTCGGCCGCCGCATCGGGGTGGCGGCCGTCGGCGTCGCCGTCGTCGTGCCAGCGCTGGTCCCCGGCATGGAGAGCCGGCTGCTGGTGAACGGCGACGGCAGCGGCTTCGGCGGCTCCCGCACCACGGTCACCTACAACCCGCTCACCGAGCTGGCCGGGCAGCTGCGGCTGCCCGACCCGCGCCCGCTGCTCGTGTACCGCACCTCCGACCCGGACCCGGACTACCTGCGCCTGACGACGCTCGACCGGTTCGACCCGGCCAGCGGCTGGTCGTCGTCGGAGCTGTCCGCGGACGTCCGGCGCGACGGCGTCCAGGACGGCATCCCGCCCTCCTCGGCGCTGCAGACGGCGCCCACGCAGCCGGTCAACACGGCCATCCGGGTGCAGCAGCTCGGCGGCCCCTGGCTGCCGGTGCCGCCGGTCCCGACCGAGGTCGAGATCGAGGGACCGTGGCTGTGGGACGACGACAGCGAGACGGTGTTCTCCACGCGCGTCGACCTCGCCGACGTCGACGACGTCTACCGGGTGAGCGCCTCCCGGGTCGTCCCACAGCCACGGTCCCTAGATCTCGACC
>DATMJH010000362.1:0-3368 GCA_035554015.1 Mycobacteriales bacterium | reverse complement strand
GGCCGTCTTCTTCACCGCCTTCGCCGCGGCTCTCTCGGCGGTCCTCGCGGCGCCGGCTGTCTTCTTGGCCGCCTTGTCGGCGGTGCCCGGGGTCTTCTCGGCCGCCGTGCTGGCGGTCTCGCCGGCCTTCTTGGCCGCGTTCTTCGCGGTCGTGGCGGCGAACTCGGCGTAGCGGCCGCCGTCGGTGTTCCAGCCGAGCCGCAGCCCGTACGGCTGTGTCAGCTGCTGGCTGACGGTCGGCACCCACGCCTGCGGCGCGGTCGGCACCGGGCCGGGCGAGGCCGTCGACTGCCACGCCTCGACGTCGCCGCTCTGGTCCACCGGGCGGATGGTGCGCTCGGCGTCCGGGCCGGGCTGGGCGAAGAACCACAGGACGACGACGGGGACGAGCACCAGCGCCAGCGACCGGACCATGTCGGCGGTGCTCTCGCGCCCGCGCTTGTTCCTGCGCGGCGCGGCCGGCTCGACCGGGGCGGCCACGGCGGGGTCGGCCGACGGCTTCGTGGGGCTCACCCCTCCAGTGTGGCCGACGGCGTCGCGGGGCGCTGCCTCACGCGTCGTCCCAGACCGGTCGCGACGACGCCGCCGCCGCGAGGATCGCTCCGGCGTCCACCTGCACCAGCGTCTCGGGCACCCGGCGGTCCGGCCAGCGGCACCCGACGACCAGCGGCCCGTCGGAGGGCAGCGGCCACAGCCAGTACTCACCGCTCCAGGTCAGCGCCGTCACGTGCGACGACAGCAGCACCAGGTGCGGCGCGCGGCCGCCGGGCGTGTCCACCTCGGGCGCGTCGCTGCGGCCGGTCGTCGCGCGCCGTCCGTCGGAGAAGGCGCAGCCGAGCCGGAACCGCCCGGGGCTGCGGCTGAAGTCGCGCAGCGCCCACTCGACGTCCTCGGCCTTCTGCTCGTCGGCGAACAGCACGACCACCGACAGCCGCAGGCCGTCGCTGTAGGCGGTGATGCCGCGCACCGCGACGGCGACCTCCGGCGTGCGGGCGAGCAGGAACGACGCCAGGCCCAGCACGCCGATCTCGTCCTGCGGCGGCCCGGCGCCGGGCGAGCGGTGCACCCGGTGCTGCTCCCAGTCGCTCTGGGTGCGGGTCGCCCGGACCGGCTCCTCGTCGTCGAACAGCCTCACGCCGCCGCCCCTCCGATGCGCGCGATGAGCCGCAGGACGTCGCCGGCCAGCCGGGATGCGCGCTCGGCGTCCTCGCACACGGCCACCTCGTGACCGGCCTCGCTCATGACCGTGGTGAGCACGAGCACCAGCGCGTCGCCCCACGGCTCGTCACCCTCGGCGTGCAGCACAGCGGCGTTGCGGCGGGTCCACGCGCGGTAGCGGCGGCGGGCGACGAGCTCGAAGCCCGGCGGACCGCCGCCGGCCAGGAACAGCCGGGCGAGGTCGCGCTCCACCCAGCAGCCGTCGAGGTAGGCGCGGGCACCCGCGACGAACAGCGCCACCGGGTCGTCGACACCCGTGCCGCGGGCGGCTTTGACCGCGGCGGCGGCGCGCGCCTCCTGCCGCTCCTGGTACTCGTCGAACAGCGCCAGGTACAGGTCGCCCTTGCCGCCGAAGTGGTGGTAGAGGCTGCCGACGCTGGCACCGGCCCTGGCGACGACGTCGGCGATGCTCGCCTCGGCGAAGCCGGACGCGGTGAACACCTCCCGCGCGGCGGTCAGCAGCGCGGCCCGCGTGCCGGCCGCGCGGCCTGAGCCGCGCCCCGCCGGGCGCAGCGACGTCGAGGTGGGCACGGCGGACAGCCTGCCACCTGTCCACCCCCCCGACGGCAGATGGCGACAGTCGCCGCGCGGACGTACTGTCCGCGACGTGCGCAGGCCAGCCGCCGGGGACGCGTCCGGCGCCGTCGCCGACCTCGGTGTGTTCGTCCCGCTGGCCGCCGCGCTCGTGCTCGTCAACGGGCTGCACCCCGGACCGGTGCTGCTCCTCGCGGGGCTGCTGTCGCTGAGCGCCGGGCTCGCGTTCGGCATCCCCTTCCCGGTCCAGCCGCTCAAGGCGCTCACCGCGCTCGCCGTCGCGCAGCAGCTGTCACCCGAGGTCATCCACGCGGCAGGGCTCCAGATCGGGCTGCTGCTCGTGGTCCTCATGGCCACCGGCGTCGCCGACCGGCTGGCCCGGCTGTTCACGCCGCCGGTCATCCGCTCGCTGCAGCTGGCGGTCGGCCTGCTGCTGATGCTCTCGGCCTACCGCCTGGCCGTCTCCCCGCCCGAGCTGTTCGCCTTCCGCCCCGACGCTCCCTGGTCGCTCGCGCTCGCGGCCGTCGCGCTGGTCGGCGTCGCGGTGGCCGCCCACCGCCGCTGGCACGCCGTCGCGGCGCTGCTGGTGGCGCTGTCGGTCACGGTGACGGCACTGGCCGCGGGCCCGGCCTTCGGCGGGCTCGCGCTGCACGTGCCCGACCTGGCGCTGCCGCCGCTGTCGGTGTGGCCGACGGCGTTCCTGACGCTCGTCGTCCCCCAGCTGCCGCTGACCTACGGCAACGCCGTGGTGGGCGTCAGCGCGCTGGCCCGCGAGCACTTCCCGCACGCGTTGCGTGTCACTCCGGGGCGGGTGGCGCTCTCGTGCGGTCTGGGCAACACCGCGTCGGCGCTGCTCGGCGGCATGCCGATGTGCCACGGGTCGAGCGGCCTGTCGGCGCACGTGCGGCTCGGTGCCCGCACCGCGGCGATGAACGTGCTGCTGGGCGGCTCGCTCGTCGTGCTGGGCCTGGCCTTCGCCGACTCGGTGCTCGTGCTGTTCAGCCTGCTGCCGGTGTGGGCGCTGGCCGGCTTCCTCGCCTACGCCGGTCTGCGGCACGCGCTGCTCGTGCTGGACCAGCGCGGCCTGCGGCTCGTCGTCGCCGTCGCCGCGGCGGCCGCGGGCATGCTCACCGGCAACCTGGCGTGGACCACCGGCATCGCGCTGCTGGCCGACATCGCGCTGCGGCGGCGGCGCCGGCCGGCAGGCGCCGCCGACGGCGGCACCGGCCGGGGGACGCCGTCGATATCCTCCGCCGCATGACCGCACCGACGAACACCCCCGAGGCCCCCGACCGCAACCTCGCGCTCGAGCTGGTGCGGGTCACGGAGGCGGCTGCCATGGCCGCCGGCCGGTGGGTGGGCCGCGGCGACAAGAACGGGGGCGACGGCGCGGCGGTCGACGCCATGCGGCAGCTCATCGGCACGGTCTCGATGCGCGGTGTGGTGGTCATCGGCGAGGGCGAGAAGGACGAGGCGCCGATGCTCTACAACGGCGAGGAGGTCGGCTGCGGCGAGGGCCCGGAGGCCGACGTCGCCGTCGACCCGATCGACGGCACCACGCTGATGAGCAAGGGCATGCCGAACGCCATCGCGGTCATGGCCGTCGCCGAGCGGCA
>DATMJH010000361.1:0-2477 GCA_035554015.1 Mycobacteriales bacterium | reverse complement strand
GACGAGGGCGTCCGGCCGGGCACCACGGCCGAGTCGCTGGGCAAGCTCCGGCCGGCGTTCCGCAAGGACGGCACCATCACCGCTGGTAACGCCTCGCAGATCTCGGACGGCGCCGCGGCGGTCGTCGTGATGAGCCGCGCGAAGGCCGAGGAGCTCGGTGTCGCCGACCGCATCCTCGCCGAGGTCGGTGCGCACGGCGTGGTCGCCGGCCCGGACAACTCGCTGCAGCTGCAGCCCGCCAACGCCCTGCGTGCCGCCCTGGCGAAGAGCGACGTGGCGCTCGAGGACCTCAAGGTCGTCGAGGTCAACGAGGCCTTCGCCGCCGTCGGCCTGGCGTCCCAGAAGGACCTCGGTCTGCCGAACGACGTCTTCAACCCCAACGGCGGCGCCATTGCTCTCGGCCACCCGATCGGCGCCTCCGGTGCCCGCCTGGTGCTCACCGTCGCGCACGAGCTCGAGCGCCGCGGCGGCGGCGCGGGCGCGGCGTCGCTGTGCGGCGGGGGCGGCCAGGGCGACGCGCTTCTCCTGCACGTCCCTGCCTCCTGAGCGGCCGGTGACGACGGCGCGGGCGCGCCGGTCGCTGGACGTCCCCGCCCTCGTCGAGCAGGCGAGGGAGGGGAGCCCGCGTGCCGTCGCGCGGCTGATCAGCCTCGTCGAGGACGCCTCCCCGGCGCTGCGCGAGGTGATGGCGCTGCTCGCGCCGCACGCCGGGCACGCCCGCGTCGTCGGCCTGACCGGCTCGCCCGGCGTGGGCAAGTCGACGTCGACGGCGGCGCTCGTGGCGGCCTACCGGCGGCGCGACATGCGGGTGGGAGTGCTCGCCGTCGACCCGTCGTCGCCGTTCTCCGGCGGCGCGCTGCTGGGCGACCGGGTGCGGATGCAGGACCACGCCACCGACAGCGGCGTCTTCATCCGCTCCATGGCGTCCCGCGGCCACCTGGGCGGGCTGTCCTGGGCGACGCCGCAGGCGCTGCGGGTGCTCTCGGCCGCCGGGTGCGACGTCGTCCTCGTCGAGACCGTCGGCGTCGGGCAGGCCGAGGTCGAGATCGCACGGCTCGCGGACACCACGCTGGTGCTGCTCGCACCGGGCATGGGCGACGGCATCCAGGCGGCGAAGGCCGGCATCCTCGAGGTGGCCGACGTCTTCGTCGTCAACAAGGCGGACCGCGACGGCGCCGACTCGGTCGTGCGCGACCTGCGCTACATGCTCAGCCTCGGTGACCGGCGCACCGACGCCGGCTGGCGGCCGCCGATCGTCAAGACGATCGCGAGCAGGGGCGAGGGCGCCGCAGAGGTGGTCGAGGAGATCGAGCGGCACGGCGCCTGGCTGGCCTCGAGCGGCGTGCTCGACGCCCGCCGTCGCGAGCGGGCCGCCGACGAGGTGGAGGCGATCGCGGTGACGTCGCTGCGCGAGCGCATCGGTGACCTGCGCGGCGGCGACACCCTCGACACCCTGGCCGGCCGGGTCGTGGCCGGCGAGCTCGACCCGTACGCGGCGGCCGACGAGCTGGTCGCCGAGGTCACGACCTCGTGAAGGGCTTCTCGTTCCGCCTGCTGCGCCGGGTCGCGCTGCTCGAGACGCTGTCGTTCGCGGTGCTGCTCGTCGGGTCGGTGCTGCGGCGCACGACGGACACCGACATCGTGCCGCTCGTGGGCCGTGTGCACGGGGTGCTCTACCTGGCGCTCGTCGTGCTGGTGCTCGACAACCTTCGACGCCTGCGGTGGGCGTCGTGGTTCACCCTCGTCATGCTGACCATCGGGTCGCCGGGCGCCCACTTCGCGGTCGCCGCGACGAGAACGGAGCTCGAGACGCGCCGCAGCGGCTGACGCCTACCCGCCCAGGTAGCTCATCTCGGCGCGCTGCACCGTCGCCTGCCCCGACCCGCGCAGCTCGCTGTACCGGTCGTCGCGCGTCGCCCACCGGCCGGCCACCGCGGCGCGCAGGCCGTCGTCGTCGACCCCGGATCGCAGGACCGCGCGCAGGTCCGTGCCGGTGGCCGCGAACAGGCAGGTGAACAGCTCCCCGACGGCGGTGACGCGCGCGCGGGTGCACGTGCCGCAGAAGGGCGACGTCACCGACGAGATGACGCCGAGCTCCCCGCCGCCGTCGAGGTAGCGCCACCGCTCCGCCACCCCGCCGGCCGGGTCGTCCAGCGGCTCCAGCGGGTGGACGGCGGACACGCGCTCGACGACCTCCGCCGACGGGACCGTCTGCTCCGACCGCCAGCCGTTGGTCGTCCCGACGTCCATGTACTCGATGAGGCGCAGCACGTGGCCGCCGGCGCGGGCGTACTCGACGAGGTCGAGCAGACCGTCGTCGTTGACGCCCCGCTGAAGCACCGCGTTGAGCTTGACAGGGCTCAGGCCGACGGCGGCGGCCTCGGCGATGCCGTCGATCACGCGTGACAGCGGGACGTGGGTGTCCCCGAGCCGGGCGAACACGTTCGGGTCGAGGCTGTCCAGGGACACCGTCACCC
>DATMJH010000360.1:0-8451 GCA_035554015.1 Mycobacteriales bacterium | reverse complement strand
CCTCCGGGTTGCCGCCCACCGCCTCCGGCCCACCGCCCAGCGCGAGCGCCCGCTGGATGTCGACGAAGAGCACGAAGCCCGCGTCGTCGGCGTCCGGCACCGCCCGCTCGAAGATCTCGGACCCGCCGAGCCCACCGTCGTCGGACGACAGCAGCTCGACGGCCGAGGCGCTGGTACCCACGGCGATGCCGTCGTCGAGCACCTCGACGACGACGCCGAGGTCGCCGGTCTGCGCGACGCGGGAGCCGTCGACGACGAAGCCCTCGTCGGTCCCGGGCTCGACCGGGGGCACCTGCGCCGTGCCGGAGTCCTCGTCGTACGTCCAGCCCTCGCCCGGCGGCTCGTCGGAGTAGCTGTCCGGCATGCCCTCACCGGTGAACCCGTCCTCGGCGAAGCCCTCCTCGGCGAACCCGCCCTCGGAGAACGACCCGCCGAGCAGGCCGCCGGTGAGCAGCTGCACGAGCGCGTCGGCGACCTCACCGGCGCGCTGCGGGTCGTCGGTGCGAGAACGGACCCCGCCCTCCTCCCCCTCGAACAGCGCACCAGCCGTCTCGGTGCCGAACACGGTCGCCAGGTCGTCCGGCAGCTGCAGTCCGAGCTCGGCGGCCATCCCCTCGACGTCGACCGGCAGGCCCAGCTCCTGCAGCTGCTCGTACAGCTCGGCGAGCCCCGGTCCGAGGTCCGTCAGGCCGACCGCCGCGACGGTGCCCTCGGGCAGTCCCTGGACGAGCTCGACGCCCGGCCGGGCGCCGATGGTGCTCGGGAAGCGCGGGCCGTTGGAGAACTCGAAGGCCCGCCCCTCGACCTCGACCGCGTCGCTCTCGGCGCGGCCGCCGATGACGATGCGACCGCTCGCCTCCAACCCCTGCTCCTCGGCGGCGGCCCGGTCCTCCTCCGGCAGGCTGCGCCAGAAGGCGGAGACGTCCGCCCACGCGGTGACGATCTGGTCGCCGTCGAGCGCGTCGACGTCGTCGGCGAAGGTCTGCGCGTCCGCGAGCACCGCGTCGGTCGTGGCGGCGGCGTCGACCACCGCCTGGTCGTCGCCGAGCAGGACGTAGTCGGCGTTCTCGCTGAAGGCGTAGAAGGAGCTCTCCGGGTCCGAGGCGGCCAGCCGCTCCAGGGCGGCGTCGGCCTGCTCGCGGTCGGTGTAGGCGACGGCCGCGAGGACGTGCGGTGTCTCCTCGCCGGGCACGGCGGAGATGGCGGCGCGGTCGCCGATCCACGGCTCGATGTCGCGGGCGTAGTCGACGTCCGGGACGTCCTCGAACACTGCACGCAGCAGCTGGTCCTTGACGTCGTCCTCGCTCGTGACGTCGTCGGCCAGCGACGGGAACTTCTGCGCCAGCCGGTACACGGCCAGCTTCTGCCCGGCCGCCGGGTCGAGGTCGACCTTGGCGATCGCCATCACGTCGGCGGGAAGCACGTCCTCGGGCTGGGCGCCGCCACCGGACAGGAACGACACCGTGGCGTACGCGGTGCCCACCACGGCGACGGTCGCCGCGCCGGCGAGCACGGCGAGCACGGCGTTGCGGCCGCCGCGACGGCGCCGCGCGGGCTCGGCCGGCAGCACGTCAGCGCCGGGCGGGACGTCGGGGTTCGACGGGACGTCGGCGTTCGGCGGGACGTCGGGGTTCGACCAGGGCGTCGTCACGGAAGAGCCTCTCGGGAGCCGGCGCCGGCGGCGCTCGTCCGCCACTTGTACCGCCTCGCCGCTCGCCGCGGGGCAATTCGGCGCAGAACCGGCCGTTCAGCCGATGGGGTCTGCCGGCGTCTGGGCGAGCACCCGGCGCGAGACGGCCTCGCTCTCGGCGAGGCCGGCGCGCAGGCCGTCGAGCTCGGCGGCGATGCCGTCGAGGTCGCGGGCCGCGGTGTCGGTGGCGCCGGTGGTGGTGGCGAGCGCGAGCACCTCGGCCAGTCGGGCCACGACGCCCTCGAGGCTCAGCGTCGTCGACTGCATCCGCGCGAGCAGGGTGTCGCGCGCGCCGCGCAGCCGGTCACGGACCTCGACCCGGTCGCGCAGCGCGGCGGCGGAACGCTCGACCTCCTGGCGCAGCTCGCGGGTCGGGGCGCGCCCGGCGGCCTGCCGTAGCCGCGCCGCCTCGGCGTCCAGCCCCGGTGCGTCGACCCGTGCCAGCGCCCGCTCGACCGCGGTCACCTGCACGCCGACCCGGCCGAGCGCGACGAGCGCGTCGTCGGCGTCGTCGGCGGCCCGGCGGACGGCGTCGCCGGTCGGGCCGGACGGGGCCGCGCGCGCCATGTCGTCCAGGGCCCGCACGGCGGCCTCGGCCTGCTCGAACCAGCCGGCGGCGGCGGTGCCGCGCGGTGGGCGCTCGGGCACCGGACCCGCGGAGCGCGGGCGGCGGTCGCGGTTGACGACGGCGCCGGTGACCGCCTTGACGCCGAGGACGGCCGCGCCGACGCCGACACCGGCCGCGACGGCCGCCGGCCCGGCGACGGCGGTCCCGAGCAGCGCCCACGCCATCCCGCCGGACACCCCCGCGACGAGCAGCCCCCACGGGTCGCGCAGCTCGTCCGACAGCGACACGGCGGTCAGAAGTTCGCGAGCACGGCGGTGAGAACCTTGTCGATCGACGCCGGGTCGGACGCGTCGTACACCGCCGCGCGCGAGGCCTCGGCGATGCGACGCAGCTCGCGCAGGTCCGCGTCCTCGCCGTAGGCGATCGGGAACACCCGCACCTGTCGATCGGCGTCCTCGCTCGCCAGCTCGCGCACGAGCGACTCGAGGTCGCTGTCGGGCGGGTACTCGTTCTTGCCGTCGGTGAGCAGGACGACGGCGTTGATGCGGCCGGGGTCGAAGCTGCGCTGGAGGTCCTTCTTCGCCGCGCGGGTCGTGGCGTAGAGGCCCGTGCCGCCCTGCGGGATGAGCGCCTCGATCTGCGACTGCACGGCCGGCAGCCGCTGCCCCGCGGGCCCGAACGGCACGAGCTCGCGGTACGGCTTGCTGCCGTCGAGGTCGGTCGAGAAGATCCACAGCGAGATCTCGTCGTCGGGCGCGAGTCGCCCGACGGCATCGGCAGCGGCGGCCTTGGCGAGCTCGAGCTTGCTCTCGGCGCCGGGCACCGGCTCGCCCATCGACCCGCTGACGTCGAGCACGAGCAGCATCCGCGCCCGCTTGCGCAGCTGCTCCCACGAGGCCTGCACCGCCGCCAGCACCGGCGGCGACGGCGGGTTGAGCGTCTGCGCCGGCTGGTCGGGCAGCAGCCCGTTCGCCGTCGTGATGAGCTCACCCGGCGTGCCGTCGAAGCTGCGGAATGCCGCCTGCTCGAACCGCCGCTGCGCGTCGTCGGACTGCACGTACTCGAGGAAGTCGGCGGCCACCGCGCGCTTGGCGTCGTCCACCCAGTCGGCCTGCAGCACGACGTAGGGGTTGTCGCTGACGAGCGTCCCCTCCTTCGGGTAGATGGCGACCAGCGGGGTGCGCGGCTTGCCGACGTCGCCGAGCGTCTGCGGGTCACCGCTGGGGTTGCCCTGGTTGTAGTCCCAGACCGACTTCTCCTCCACGGTCACCGCGCTGACGTACGACAGCGCCTGACCGGCGCCGTCGGCCTTCTGCAGGTTGCCGAGAAAGGTGAGCGTGGTGTCGCCGTAGTGCACGACGGCGTTCTCCACGCCCTTGACGTACTCGCGCACCTCCGGCGTGGCGAGGTCGGCCTCCGACAGGTCGCTGGACAGCCCGGTCGCGGCGAAGTACGACCCGACCGTCGCGTGCAGCCCGGACGTCGAGAAGCCCGGGTGCGTCTTGCCCAGCTTGAACGCCCCCCACGGCTTGCCCTTCGCGCCCCAGCCCTGCGGGTCGCGGGCGAGGGCCAGCACGTCGGACCAGCCGAGCTGCGCCTGCGGCCAGCCGAGCGTCTCGGCCATCGGCTTCGGCATCGCGATGACCAGCGGCGTCTGCGCGATGCTCGGCAGCTCGCCCTCGCCGACCAGGTCCGGGGCGTCGGCGGCGGTGGTGCGCTGGCGCAGCAGCACCGTCCACGACGACGCGGCCGGCGACCAGACATCGGGCCGTGGCCCGTCGACCGCCTCGTCCCAGCCGCGGGCCAGCGCCTCCATCGCCCCGCCGCTGGCCTTGCTGGTGACCTCGACCCGGCCGCAGCGGCCGCCGGCGTCGCCGTCGTCCTGCGCGTAGTCGGCGGCGAGATCGCGCAGGAGAGCCGCCTTCTCCGAGGAGGCCGCCAGCTGGACCACGACGCAGTCGCCGGTGTCCGCCGCGGGGTCGGCGGCGCCGCCCTCGCCGTCGCCCCCGACGAGCGAGCGCACGCCGAGCACCGCGACGACGCCGACGACCGCCGCCACCACCAACGGCACCCGACTGCGACCGGCCACTGCGCCCCCTCGTCCGACGTCCTCGGGGCATCGTGGCACGCGCCGGCGACGAGGACCGGTCGTCGCGTCAGGCCCCGCGGCGGGCCCGTGCCAGGGTGAGCCCTCCGGACCCACCGGAGCCCTCCGGACGGTTTCAGCACGCGCCGGACCCGTCGGGAGCCCTCCCGAGGGTGTCAGGGCGCGCCGGACCCGTCGGGAGGGCTCCGGGCGGACGGGCTCGCTACTCGACCGTGACGCTCTTCGCGAGGTTGCGCGGCTGGTCGACGTCGAGCCCGCGGGCCTGCGCCACCTCGGCCGAGAGCACCTGCAGCGGCAGGATCGTCAGCAGCGGCGTCAGCAGCGACTTGGTGTCGGGAATGCGGAACACGTGGTCGGCGTACGGCGTGATGCTCTCGTCGCCGTCGGTGGCCACGACGATCGTGCGGGCACCGCGCGCGCGCACCTCCTGCACGTTGCTCACCAGCTTCGGTTGCAGCGCGTGCCGCGGCGCGAGCACCACCACGGGGGTGCCCTGCTCGACGAGCGCGATCGGCCCGTGCTTGATCTCGCCCGCGGCGAAGCCCTCCGCCGACACGTAGGCGAGCTCCTTGAGCTTCAGCGCGCCCTCGAGCGCCATCGGGTAGCCGACGTGCCGGCCGAGGAAGAGCACGCGAGGCTCGTCGGCGATCTCCCGGGCGAGCCGGCGCACCGGTTCCATCCGCGCCAGCACCTCGGCGACCAGGTCGGGGATCTCCTGCAGGTCGCGCAGGTGCGCCCGCACCTCGTCGGGGTCCCGGGTACCGCGCACCTGGGCCAGGTACAGCCCGACCAGGTACATCGCGGCGAGCTGCGCGATGACGGCCTTCGTCGACGCCACCGCGACCTCCGGACCACTGCGGGTGAACAGCGCGGCGTCGCTCTCCCGGGCGATGGTCGAGCCGATGGTGTTGGTGACGGCGAGCACCCAGGCACGCTGCGCGCGCGCGTGCCGCACGGCCTCGAGCGTGTCCGCCGTCTCGCCGCTCTGGCTGATGGCGATGACGAGCGTGCCGCGGCCGATGACGGGGTCGCGGTAGCGGAACTCCGACGCGAGCTCGACGTGCACCGGCAGCCGGCACCACCGCTCGATCGCGTACTTGCCGACCATGCCCGAGTGGTAGGAGGAGCCGCAGGCGATGACGACGACCTGCTCGATGCCGCGCAGGTCCTCGTCCGACAGTGCGATCTCGTCGAGGTGCAGCAGCCCGTCGGTGCCGAGCCGGCCGCCGATCGTCTCGCGCACCGCCTCCGGCTGCTCGTCGATCTCCTTGAGCATGAAGTACTCGTAGCCGCCCTTCTCGGCGGCGTCGGTGTCCCAGTCGACGTGGTAGGTCTCGCCGTCGACGACGGTGCCGTCGAGGCCGGTGACGACGACGCCGTCGCGGCGCACCTCGACCACCTGGTCCTGCTCGACCGCGCGCGCCGTGCGGGTGTGGGCGATGAAGGCCGTGACGTCGGAGCCGACGAAGTTCTCGCCCTGGCCGAGGCCGATGACGAGCGGCAGGTTGCGCCGCGCCGCGACGACCAGGTCGGGGTGCGCGCGCGAGGTGACGACGACGACGAACGAGCCCTCGAGCGCGCGGCACGTCGAACGCACCGCCTCGGCGAGGTCGCCGCCGTTCTCGGCCAGCCGCTCCTCCACCAGGTGCGCCACGACCTCGGTGTCGGTGTCGCTGCGCCGCTCGTGTCCGCGCTCCTCGAGCCCGTGCACGAGCACCTCGAAGTTCTCGATGGTGCCGTTGTGCACCACCGCGAGCTCGCCCTTGCAGTCGACGTGCGGATGCGCGTTGCGGTCGGTCGGCGCGCCGTGCGTCGCCCACCTGGTGTGCCCGATCGCGAGGCTGCCGGGGAGCGACGAGGCGGCGACCGCCTCCTCGAGGTTGCTCAGCTTGCCGGCGCGGCGCTCGACGGCGAGCTCGCCGTCGTCGGACAGGACGGCGACGCCGGCGCTGTCGTAGCCGCGGTACTCCAGGCGCCGCAGGCCGTCGAGCACGACCTCGAGCCCCGGCTGCGCACCGACGTACCCCACGATGCCGCACATGGCGGGAAGGCTAGTCCGCCGGCTCGACGGCGCCGCCCGGGCCGGGCCACGCTCTGCGGGTGGACGACGTCGCCCTTCGCCCCCGCAGCCTGCTGCGACGGCGGCTGTTCCGGCGCAGCTACGCGCAGGTCGAGGCGTACGCAGCGGCGTGGCGGACCGAGAACGAGCAGGCCCTGGCGAAGGACGGCCCGCTCTGGGTCGTGCTCGGCGACAGCGCCGCGCAGGGCGTCGGCGCGTCGGCGCACGACCGCGGCTGGGTGGGCCAGGTCCGCGAGCGGCTGGTCGCCCACGACCCGCGGCCCTGGCGCGTCGTGAACCTGTCGCGCTCCGGCGCGCGGACCCGCGACGTCGTCGAGCGGCAGTGGCCGACCGCGCGGGCGCTGACCGCCGAGCTCGTCACGGCCGTCGTCGGAGGCAACGACGCGCTCGGCACGCCGGCGGCGCAGTGGGAGCGCGATGTCGACGACCTGTGCGCCGTGCTCCCGGCGGGCGCACTCGTCGCGACGACGGCGCGCGGCGTCTTCGAGCGCAGGACGCGGCGGGTGAACGAGCACGTGCGTCGTCGCGCGGCCGAGCACGGGCTGCTCGTGGCGGACCTGTGGGCGCACACCGGACCGCCGTACCGCGGGCTGTACGCGGACGGCTTCCATCCGAACGACGCCGGCTACCGGCAGTGGGCGGACGCCGTCTGCGAGGCGCTCGGCGTGCCCTGACCACGGGCACGCACCGCCCGCACGAGCTCGTGGTGCTGCTCCACCACGACGCGTCGCCCGGCAGCGTGGAGGCCCCCGTCCAGCAGCGTGTCGACGGCGGCGACCACGTCGGGCTCGGGCAGCGACCACGGGAACAGCAGCCGGGTGAGCGCGGCCGCCACGGCGGGCGTGCGGTCGACCCACAGCCGCGGCACGGCCTGCGCGTAGCGCGGCACGAGCGGCCGGGTGACCTCGCGCTGGAGCGGCTGCCAGAGGCCGGCGGCCAGCGCCTGCGCCTCGTGGCTCGACAGGGCGGTGTTGCCGGTGGCGGCATCCCACGCCTGCTGCTTGGCCGTCGCCGTCGGCCGCGCCGCGCGGGCGGTCAGCGCGGCCAGCCGGCCCGCGGCCGTGGGATCGCGCCGCTCCTCGGCCGCGAGCTCCGCGTCGTCGAGCGCCCCGAGCGCCGCCAGCCGCTGCACCAGCAGCCAGCGCAGCTCGACGTCCACCACCAGCCCCTCCGGCGCCGACGTGCCGTCGAGCAGTGCGCGCAGTGCGGGCGCGCGGTGCACCGGAGCGGCGTGCGCGAAGCCGCGCACGTGCACCAGCTGCAGGTCGCTGCCGGGTGCGGCGGCGAGGGCGGCGTCGTGCGAGGCCTGCGCGAGGGAGTCGAGGAGGCCGGCACCGTCGGCGGCGTACAGCAGCGCCGCCGTGCGTCCCTGCGCCAGCAGGGTCTCGACGACGCCGACGTCGCGCTCTGCCCGGACGTGCCGGGCCACGACCTCGACGTAGGTCGCCGGCGGCAGCTCAGCGTCGCGCGTGGCGTCCCACAGGGCGGCCCATGCGACGGCGCGCGCGAGCGGGTCCGGCAGCGACGACAGCCGCTCGAGCAGCGTGCCGACCGACCGCTCGTCGATGCGCACCTTCGCGAAGGTGCGGTCGTCGTCGTTCGGCAGCACCAGCGCGGCGTCGGCGGACTGCCGGAGCGGCACGACGTCACCGGTCGACGTCGCGTCCAGGCGCGCGCGCAGCACCAGCCGCTCGCCCTCGTCGTCGTCGTACACGCCGACGCCGAGGCGGTGCTCGCGCAGCACCGGGAAGTCGGCGGGCGGGAGCTGCTCGAGCAGGCCGTCGGCGACGCGCAGCGTGCTCGTGCCCGGTGTGTGCAGCCAGGCCTGCGCCCATTGCTGCAGGTCGCGGCCGGCGGCCCGCTCGAGCGAGCCGAGCAGGTCGCCGACGACGGCGTTGCCGAACGCGTGCCGGTCGAGGTGGTCGCGCACGCCGGCGAAGAACGCGTCCTCGCCGATCGTCGCCATGAGCTGCCGCAGCACCGAGGCGCCCTTGGCGTAGCTGATG
>DATMJH010000359.1:0-2509 GCA_035554015.1 Mycobacteriales bacterium | reverse complement strand
CCCCGCACCCCCGGCGCCCCCTCCACTCCCGCCGATCTTCGTCCTGTGCCTGTCCGTCAAGGCGTGGCGGCGTGCACAAGACGAAGATCGCGACGTGAGGGGGAAGGGGTCGGCGGGGGACTGCGGTTGACTGCTGACATGCGTCCCACCGACCTCAACATCGCCGGTGCCGTCGACCTGTCGTCGCTCAAGGCGCCGGCGGCAGCCGCGCCCGCGGCGGACGATGGCGGTGCCGCCGCGCACGTCCTCGACGTCACCGAGGCGACGTTCGAGGAGCAGGTGCTGCGTCGCTCGCTGCAGGTGCCGGTGCTGGTCGACTTCTGGGCCGACTGGTGCGGGCCGTGCAAGCAGCTGTCACCGCTGCTCGAGCGGCTCGCTGCCGAGGCGGCCGGCGCGTGGGTGCTGGCCAAGGTCGACGTCGACCGCAACCAGGCGATCGCCGGTCAGCTGCAGATCCAGAGCATCCCGACCGTCCTGCTGGCGCTCGGTGGCCGGCTCATCCAGGGCTTCACGGGCGCACTGCCCGAGCGCGAGCTGCGTGCGTTCCTCGAGCAGGTGCTCGCGGCGGCGCAGCAGGCGGGACTGCCGGGGCCGGGTGCGGGCGCCGACGCCGCGCCGGCGGCGCCGCCCGCGGAGCCGGAGGTCGAGCAGGCCGAGGACGCCCTGGCCCGCGGGGACTACGCGGCCGCCGTCGCGGCGTACGACGCGCTGCTCGCCCGCAAGCCTCACGACCCCGAGGGCGTCGCCGGCCGGGCATGGGCGACGCTGCTCCAGCGCAGCGCGGGCGCCGACCCCGCAGCGGTGCTCGCCGCGGCCGATGCCGCGCCCGACGACGTCGGCGCGCAGACCGCCGCCGCCGACGTCGAGGTGCTGACCGAGCGCATCGAGGCCGCCGTCGACCGCCTCGTCGGCCTCGTTCGGCGCACCTCGGGCGACGAGCGCGACGCCGCGCGCGTGCACCTGCTCGGCCTGCTCGACGCGCTCGACCCCGCCGACCCGCGCGTCGTCAGCGGGCGCCGGGCGCTCGCCAACGCGCTGTTCTAGCCGTCGTCAGGCTGGCGCGGCGCGCTGCCTGTCGAGTCGCGTCATGACGGGCCCCGCCGTCAGCCCGTGCACCACGACCGAGCCGACGACGACGAGCGCGACGGTCCCGTAGAGGGCGCCCTGCTCGGCGGCGAACGCCCCCTCGTTGAGGCCGTACGCCAGGTAGTAGACCGACCCGATCCCGCGTACGCCGAAGAAGGCGATCGCCATCCGCTCCCGCGGCGTGCCGGTCGAGCGCAGCAACGACGCGCCGGCCGCCAACGGCCGCACGAGCAGCAGCACGGCTGCGGCGAACGCCACCTCACGCCAGCCGACCTCCGACAGCAGCCCGTCGGTGAGCGCTGTGCCGAGCAGCAGCAGAACGAGCACGGTGAGCAGCCGTTCGACCTGCTCGACGAAGTGGTGCAGCACCCGGTGGTAGCCGTGGAAGCGCTCGCTCGACCGGATGGTGACAGCGGCGACGAACACCGCGACGAACCCGTAGCCACCGACCAGCTCGGTGAGGCCATAGGCGAGGAAGGTCGCTGCCAGCGCCACGAAGCCCTCGCGGTGCTCGGCCAGGCGAAGGGCGTCGCGCCGCGAGGAGAAGAACAGCCGGCCGAGCAGCCACCCCACGGCCAGCCCGCCGAGGGTGCCGACGGACAGCCGGTACAGCACGTCGACGGCGAACCACTCCGCGAACCAGCGCGCGACGTCGGTGCCGCGCTCGCTCATCGTGATGGCGAAGTACACGAAGGGGAAGGCGAGCGCGTCGTTGAGCCCGGCCTCGCTGGTGAGGCTGAAGCGCACCTCGTCCTCCGGGTGCTCGCCGTCGACCGGCTCGGCCGCCGGCTCGCCGACCTGCACCTCGCCGGCGAGCACCGGGTCGGTGGGGGCGAGCACGGCGCCCAGCAGGGCCGCCACGGCCGGCACCGCGCCCAGCGCCCAGTAGCCCAGCAGGGCGACGGCGACGATCGTCAGCGGCATCGCCACCGCGAGGAGCCGCCAGGTGGTGCGCCAGCGGCGCCACCCGATGCGGCGGTCCAGCCCGAGGCCGGCGCCCATGATCGAGATGATGACGACGACCTCGGTCGCGTGCTCCACGAAGGTCGCCCGGCCCTCGGGGGAGGCGTCGAAGGGCAGCGGCAGCGCGCCGAGCAGCAGCCCGAGCGCGAGGAACACGATGGGCAGCGAGAACGGCCGCCCCTCGAGCACGCGGGGCAACAGCGAGGCGAGCAGCGCACCGACGCCCACGACGGCGAAGACGAGGTCGGCGAGGTCCACCGGTCGGGTCTCGCCTGCGGCAGGGCCGCGAAACGCTGGGCGGACGCCGCGCTCGGGCGTACCGTCCGCACCAGGACCGTCCGAGGAGCCGCCGTGCCGACCACCCTGCGCCACTCCGTCCCGCTGCCCGGCCCGGTGACGGGCGTCGACGAGGCCGAGCTGGTGGCGGCCTACGAGGCCTGCAACGCCGGCGACTTCGAGC
>DATMJH010000358.1:0-8795 GCA_035554015.1 Mycobacteriales bacterium | reverse complement strand
CTCGAAGCACAGGAGAACCCTCTCGGAAGGTGGCGGTTGCGGTGCGTCGCTGGGGCACGCTAGGGAGCCCGGCCGACCGAGCGGGGAACCGAAGGTGAACGCTCGGTGAACCTGCTCGACAGGGCCCGTCGTGCGCTGGTGACCGTTCTGTGACCTGCTTAGGGTCCGGCTCGTCCCACGTCACGGAGGAGCCCTGCATGACCCTCGCCCAGGGCCCCGAGCCCGCCCCCGACGACGCCTCGCGGGTCCTGCGGGTCGGGGCGCTGGAGATCGACCGCGACGGGTTGTGCATCAGCGTCGGCGGCGTCCGGATGGCGCTGCCGCGCCGCGAGTTCGAGGTGCTCCTGGTGCTGGCCGAGAACGCCGGCCGGGTGCTGCCGGCCCGGCTGCTGCTCGACCGGGTGTGGGGCCCCGGCTTCGTCGACGGCAGCGGGACGCTCAAGGTGCACGTCAACCGGATCCGGCGGCGCATCACCGGCGTGCTCGGCGTCGACTACATCCGCACCGTCCGCGGGCTCGGCTACTCGCTCGACCCGGACCTGGCACGCGGCCGGTCAGCGTCGCGGCAGCACCAGCGGTGATCCCGTGCGGGGGTGGCGGAGCACCTCGACGTCAGCGCCGTAGGTCTGCGACAGCAGCGCCTCGCTGAGCACCTGCTCCGGTCCACCGACGGCCACGAGGCGACCGGCGCCGACGAGCACCACCCGGTCGGCGTGCGCACCGGCGAGGTCGAGGTCGTGCAGCACCGCGACGACCGACCGCCCGGCGTCGGCGAGCGTCCGGGCGTGCCTCAGGACCTGCTCGGCGTGGTGCAGGTCGAGTGCCGCCGTGGGCTCGTCGAGCAGCACGAGCGGGGTCTCCTGCGCCAGGACGCGGGCCAGCGCCGCGCGGGCCTGCTCGCCGCCGGACAGCTGGGAGAACGGCCGGGCCGCCAGCTCGGTCAGCTGCACGGTCTGCAGGGCCCGGCCCACGGCGGCGTCGTCGTCGACCGCCGCGCAGGTGCCGTGCCACGGCGCCCGGCCCATCCGCACCACCTCGAGGACGGAGAAGGGGAAGGCGACCGTGTGGGCCTGCGGCAGCACGGCGCGGCGTTGCGCGAGG
Organism: Mycobacteriales bacterium; assembly: GCA_035554015.1. Taxonomy (GTDB): domain Bacteria; phylum Actinomycetota; class Actinomycetes; order Mycobacteriales; family SCTD01; genus DATLGD01. The sequence continues at coordinate 7,694 of DATMJH010000358.1, read as the reverse complement.
TCCCGTGCCGACCACGCGCCGATCGGCACGCCGTCGACCTCGACGCTGCCGGAGGACGCCGGCAGGTCGCCCGCGAGCACGTGCAGCAACGAGGACTTGCCCGCGCCGTTCGGTCCGACGACGGCCACCAGCTCGCCCCGGCGGACGTCCAGGTGCGCGTCGGCGAGCACGGTGCGGCGGCCGCGTCGGGCGGCGACGGCGACCAGCCGCGCGACCGGCGTCATCCCCAGCCCCCGGCCCGGGCGCGGGTGCGGCGCAGCAGCCAGAAGAAGAACGGCCCGCCCACGGCGGCGGTGAGCACACCGAGCGGCAGCTCCTGGTACCGCACCACCGTGCGGGCGAACAGGTCGGCCAGCACGAGGACCACCCCGCCGCCGAGCGCGCTGGCCGGCAGCACCAGGCGGTGCGCCGGCCCGGCCGCCATCCGCACCAGGTGCGGCACGACGAGCCCGACGAAGGCGATGATCCCGGCGAACGCCACGCCGGCGGCGGTGAGCAGCGCCGCCGCCACCACGAGCGCCGCGCGCACCCGCTCGACGTCGACCCCGAGGTGCCGGGCCGGCCGCTCGCCGAGCGAGAGCAGGTCGAGCGATCGGGCCGACCGCAGCGCGACGGCGAGCCCGGCGAGCACGAGCGGCGCGGACACGGCCACCGCGGTCCAGGTCGCCCGGTTGAGGCTGCCCAGGTTCCAGAACGCCATGGCGGTGCGCGCGTCGTCGTCGGCCAGGTAGGTGAGCAGGCCGATGGCGGCGCCCGCCACGGCGTTCACGGCGATGCCGGTGAGCAGCAGCGTGACGACCTCCGTGCGGCCGCCCGAGCGGGACAGCCCGTAGACCGCGAAGGTCGTGAGCAGCCCCCCGGCGAACGCGGCCGCGGCGGTGGTCCACGACCCGAACCCGGTGAGTCCCAGCGCGATGACGGCGAAGGCGCCGACAGCCGCCCCGGAGCTGACGCCGATGACCGCCGGCTCGGCGAGCGGGTTGCCGAACACGCCCTGCATGACGGCGCCCGCGCATCCCAGCGCGGCGCCGACGACCACGCCGAGCAGCACCCGGGGGAAGCGCACCTGCCACAGCGCGGCGTCGCCCTGCGGGTGCGAAGGCAGCGGGCCGACGTCGAGCCCGAGCCGGTGCAGGACCGAGCCGACGACCTCGTCCGGAGGGACGTGCACCTGGCCGGTGCCGGCCGCGAGGACGACGGTGGCGAGGAGCGCGGCCGTCAGCCCGGTGAGCACGAGCGGGGCACGTGCGCTGCGGTGCGCCACCGCGGACCGCTCGGGTGCCGGCGCCGCCGATCGTGGCCCGGCCAGCGTCACGACGTCGTCACGACGTGGTCACGGCCTCGACCTGCCGGGCCAGCTCGGTGACCACGGCGCCGGTGCGGGGGCCGAACGACAGCAGCGCGCCGTCGTCCATCGCGACGAACCGGCGGCCCTGGCCGGCGGGGGTCTGCGCGACGCCGGCCACCTCGAGCAGGCCCTCGGGCCCGCCGACCGACTCGAGCCCCTTGCTCATCACCACGATGACGTCGGGGGCCGCCAGCACGAGCCCCTCGCTGGTGAGCGGTCGGAACCGCTCGAGCCCGATGGCGCTGCCCGCGTCGACGGCTCCGATCGCCTCGAACAACGAGTCCGCGCCGCTCCCGCGGCCGCCCATGAGGTACACCCCGGCGTTCCCGCGCACGTAGAGGAAGGCGATGCGCAGCGGCCTGTCGCGCCGAGGGGCCGCGGCCAGCGCCTGCTCGACCTGCTCCCGGGTGCGCTCGACGAGCGCGCGGCCGGCGTCGGGCACGCCCAGGGCCTCGGCGACGGCGGTGATGCGCGGGTAGACCTCCTCGAGGCTCCAGGCCTCCGGCACCAGCACCACCGGGATGCCGGCGGCGCGCAGCTGCTGCAGCGCCTCCGGCGGGCCGATGCTCCGGTCGGCCAGCACCAGCGTCGGGTCGAGCGCCAGGACGCCCTCCGCGCTGAGGTCGTGCGCGACCGTGACGACCGGCAGGTCGGCGGCGGCGTCGAAGGTGGTGGCGACGTCGCGGCCGACCACGTTGTCGCCCAGGCCGAGGCTGAAGACGATCTCGGCCAGCGTGCCGGACAGGTTGACCGCGACCACGCGCGTGACGTCGGTGACGGCGACGTCGCGCCCGTCGTCCGAGCGGACGGTGACCGGCAGCTGCGGGTCGGGCCGGGAGTCGCTCACCGGAACGACGGCCGTCAGGTCGGTGGGCTCGCCGGCCGCCGGTGCGGCCGGGACCGGAGCGCTCGGCGCGCACGCCGTCGCGAGGAGCGCGGCGAGCGCCATCGCGAGCGCGGCCGGCACGGGCGGCCGCGCCGCGCGGATCGAGAACTGCCGGCGCGCGGACCGGCACTTCTCGAGGAGCCCTGTCACCTGCGTCCCCGCGGCAGCCGGGCCAGCAGCGCCCGGCGCGCGCCGATGCCCAACCCGGCCATGACCAGCAGCGCGGCGGCGAGCAGCGACCAGCCGCGGCCGCTGCCGGCGGCGGGGACCGTCGCCGCGAGCGCGCCGTCGCCGGCCGGTGACCCGGCCGGCTGCGCAGCCGTCGGCGCGGTGCCCACGCCGGCGGTGGTCGTCCGGTCCGTGGGCGGCGCGCTCGTCGGGCTCGGCTCCGGCGAGGTGGCCGGCGCCGGCGCGCTGGGTCCGGCGGTGGCGCCGTCCGCCCTCGCGCCGACCGCCCTCGCGCCGACCGCTGTCGCGCCGGCCGCGGGCCGGGGCTGTGCGGCGGCCGTGGCGCCGGACCGCTGCGGTGCGGGCGCCGGGGCGGTCGTCGCCGTCGTCGGCCTGGCGAAGGAGATCGGCACGGCGACGTCGAGCGAGCGGTCCTCGCTGCGCGTGTGGTCGGCCCGGGTGACGACGGCGCAGCGCGTGCGCCGGCAGTCGACGTCCTCGTTCAGCCGCGCCCGCACCGTGATCTCGACGTCGAACGTGCCGCCCTCGCCGTAGGGCCGGGCCAGGCCGGTGCCGTAGGCGGGCGGCAGGTCGGAGATCCAGACGCTGTTGCCTGACCGGCCCTCGGTGTCGGCTCCACCGCCGCACGGCGTCGGCTGCCGGCCGGGTCCGTTGTCGACGCAGAACGCGACGTAGATGCCCTTGGAGCGGTCGTAGCCGCTGCCGCGCACCCGCACCTTCTCGCCGTCCGCGGCGAGCCCGGAGACCTTGGAGACGGTGAGCCGCATGCCGTCGCGCGTCGCGCTGCCCTCCTGCGCCGCGACCGGGGTCGCGGCGACCAGCGGCAGCAGCAGGGCTGCGGTCAGGAGCCGGCGGCGGTTCATGCGGTCTCTCCGGGGGTCAGCTCGCGGGCGATGTCGGTGTTGAGCCGGTAGGCGACCAGCACCTCGGCGACGAGGGCGTCGCGCTCGGCCGTGGAGAAGGGAAGGGTGTCGAGGACACTGCGGTAGGCCTGCTTGACCGGCCCGGGCCGCAGGCCGTCGAAGACGAAGAAGGACGCGCCCGTCGCGGCGTCGAGACCCAGGGTGCGCCCGAGTGCGGCGCGGATGACCTGGCCGCCGGACAGGTCGCCGAGGTAGCGGGTGTAGTGGTGGGCGACGAAGGCCGGCCGGCCGGCGGTCGCGGCCTGCGCCACCCGGCCGGCGTAGGCGGCGGCGGCCGGCGACAGGACGGGGCCGGTGCCGAGCGCGGCCAGGTCGGCACGCAGCCTCGGGGCGCGCTCCAGCCCCGGCAGCAGCAGCGGAGCGACCACCGGGTCGTCGACCCAGAGCCCAGCGGCGCTCTCGAGCGCCTCGTAGACCGGCAGCAGCCGGCCGAGCAGACCGGCGACCTCGTCGCGGCTGACCGCGCCGGCGGACAGCCGCGCGAACAGCGGAGCGGTCTCGGCGCCGGTGTGCGCGCCGGAGGTGCGGGCGCGCAGCTCGGCGCTCAGCGGTGCCGCCGCGGTGAGGCTCACGCGTGCTCCCGGTGAGTCGTGGCGGCCTCCCGGCGCGCGCGCTCGTGCAGCTCGACGACGGCGAACCGCAGCTGCGACCGCTGCGAGGCGGGCGCGGCGAAGGCGATCCGGACCTGCTCGGTCCGACCGTCGAGGCGCGCCGCCACCTGCAGCGACTCGGCGTCGATGCCGACGGCGGTCGCCGACGCGGCGGCCGGCAGCCCCCCGAGCGTGCGGGCGATGAGCAGGAGGTCAGCGGCGTGGTCGTCGTTCAGGTGTCGGCACACCGCGGCGACGACGTCGGGCGGGAAGGCGGCGAGCGGCACCACGGGCGAACCTCCTGGCAGGGTTGCGGTCGCGACAACTTAGGGCATCCTCACCTAAGTTGCGCAACCCACCTCAGATCACCGGGGACGCCCGGCGCGCCGAACGACACGTGACGTTCACCCGCCGTCGGCCTCCGGGCCACCACCCGGCACCCGACCGCTCGGCCGGTGGCCGCATGCTTGTCACCCGTGACCCTCGCCGTCTCCCGCCGCACCGCCCTCAAGGCCTCCGCCGCCGCCGGTCTCGCCGTCGCCGCGGTCCCGCACCTGCCGGCCCCGGCTCGCGCCGCGTCGCCGGTGTTCCGGCACGGCGTCGCGAGCGGCGACCCGCTCGGCACCGCCGTCGTGCTGTGGACCCGCGTCACGCCGTCCGACGCCGCCACGCCCGGCAGCGGCGTCGGGCCGGCCGTCGACGTCGGCTGGGACGTGGCCGCCGACCCCGCGTTCTCGACCGTGCTGCGCTCGGGCACCGTCCGCACCGACGCCGGCCGCGACCACACCGTGCACGTCGACGTGACCGGCCTGACGCCGTACACGCGCTACTTCTACCGGTTCACCGCGCTGGGCGAGACCAGCGCCGTCGGCCGCACCCAGACGGCCGGCGACGACGGCGAGGTGCACGCGCTGCGCCTCGGGTTCGTCAGCTGCAGCAACTACACCGGCGGGTACTTCTCGGCCTACCGGCACCTGGCCGCGCGCGACGACCTCGACCTGGTGCTGCACCTCGGCGACTACCTGTACGAGTACGGCAACGGCGAGGACCGCTACGGGCCGGCCGAGCTGGCCGGCGAGCGCGACCACGTGCCGGCCACCGAGATGGTGACGCTGGCCGACTACCGGCAGCGGCACGCGAACTACAAGAGCGACCCGGACCTGCAGGCGGCGCACGCCGCGTTCCCGTGGATCGTCATCTTCGACGACCACGAGGTCACCAACGACACCTACGACACCGGCGCGGAGAACCACCAGCCCGAGACCGAGGGCGACTTCGTCATGCGGCGCGACGCCGCGTACAAGGCCTACCTCGAGTGGATGCCGATCCGGCTGCCGGAGCAGGGCCCGCCGAGCCGCGGGCTGCGGTTCTGGCGGTCGTTCTCGTTCGGGCCGCTGGCCGACCTGTTCGTCGTCGACACCCGGCAGAACCGGACGCAGCAGGCGCCGGGTCTCGAGGGAGCGCTGTTCGGCGTCGACCCGTCGGTCGCCGACCCGGACCGGGTGCTGATGGAGCCCGGGCAGATGGCGGCGCTGCAGGCCGCGCTGGCCGACGACGGCGCGCAGTGGCACCTCATCGGCAACCAGACGGTCTTCACCAGGGTCGCGGTTCCGCGGGAGCTGCCGGGCCGCGAGCAGCTGGTCTCCCTCGGGCTGTCGTCGGGCTCGTTCAACACCGACCAGTGGGACGGCTACGCGAACGACCAGCTCGAGCTGCTGAACGCGATGGCGGACGCCGGTGGCGACCCGGTGGTGCTCACCGGCGACATCCACTCGTCGTGGGCGAACGACCTGCCGATCGACCCGGGCACCTACGCGCCGGTCGGCCCGGCGAACAACAGCGTCGGCGTCGAGTTCGTCTGCCCCTCGATCACCAGCGACGGCTTCACCGAGGTCCTCGGCGGCGACGCGCAGGCGCAGGCGTCCACCACCGGGCTGCAGGCGACCAACCCGCACATCCGCTACCTCGACGGCATCGGGCACGGCTTCGCGGTGCTCGACGTGACCCCCGAGCGGGTGCAGAGCGACTTCTGGTTCATCAGCGACCGCACCGACCCGCAGGCCACGGTCGCCTTCGCCAGCGCCTGGCAGTCGGTGGCCGGCAGCCGGCAGGTCAGCCAGGCCGCCGGGCCGGTGGGCGAGCGGTCCGACGCGCCGCGGACGGCGTCGGCTCCGGCGTCGGCCGCAGCACCGCCGCCGGCGGCCGCGCCGGCGACGGTCGCGCGGACGCTGCCCGAGACGGGCGGCGGCGGGGTCGCCGCCACCGCCGCGGTCGCCGTCGTCGCGGCGTCGGCCCTAGGCTTGCGTGCCGTGCGCCGTCCCAGCGAACCGACCGCGGCCGGACCCGCCGTGGCCGGACCGGTCGCGCCGCCGCGGTGAGCCGCCGCCGCCTGCGGGCACTGGTCCCGGCGCTCGGCCTGGTCGGCCTGGCCGCCTTCGTCCCGCTGCCCGCCTCCGCGCAGGACGCCGCGGCCGACCGCACCCGGGTGTACGTCGTCGTCGTCGACGGGCTGAACATCGAGGAGGTCGACGGCACGCCGCCGGCGGGCGCCACCATGCCGTTCCTGGCCTCGCTGGCCGCCGCGGGCACCTACTACACCGAGGCGCGCTCGGTGATGATCGCCGAGACGACGCCGAACCACGTCGCGATGGTCACCGGCGTGTACCCGGACAAGAACGGCATCGTCGGCAACGACTACCCCGACGTCGAGACCGGCGAGGCCGCCGAGAACGGCCAGCCGGAGCTGCTCGAGGCCGACTCGCTGTTCACGCTCGTGGAGCGGCAGTGCCCGCAGCTCGAGACCGCCGCCGTCACCAGCAAGGACTACCTGTACTTCGTGATGGACCACGACCGGACCGGCGACGGCGAGGTCGACGCGGACTACAACTTCGCCAACGTCGACGACCCGACGTTCATCCCGGTGGCGGGGCTGACCCCGGACGAGCGCACCATCGCCGAGGCGCTGCGGGTCGTCGACGAGCGCGACCCGGACTTCCTGTTCGTCAACCTCGGCGCCGTCGACCGGGTGGGGCACGGCGACGTCGTCGGCGGGGCGACGACGCCGACCGGCAGCCGTCCGGTCGCGCGCGACGTCCAGCGCACCAACACCGACACCTACCTGCGCACGTTCGTCGAGGTGCTGAAGCAGACCGGGCGCTGGGAGAACAGCGCGCTGATCGTGACCGCCGACCACTCGATGGACTGGTCGCTGCCGACGTCGACGGTGTCGCTGTTCGGGCAGTTCCAGGCCGACCCGCTGCTCGAGGACCAGGTGGTGTTCGCGCAGAACGGCGGCGCCGCGCTGTACTCGCTGCTGGATCGCAACTCCCCACAGGCCGCCGCGCGGCTGGCCCGGATGCGCGAGATCGCGATCGCGACCGACGGCGTCGACGAGGCGCTCTACCGGTTGCCCAACCCGCTCGACGGCGGCACCGAGCACTGGGTCGGCGCCGTCCGGCCGGACTGGCACCAGACCCACCCGCGCTCCGGCGACCTCATCGTCACGGCCGAGGACGGCCGGCGCATGACCGAGCCGCAGGTGTTCAGCAACCCGATCCCCGGCAACCACGGGATGGCCTCGACGACCCGCATCCCGTTCGTCGTCTCCGGCGGCCTGCCGGTCGTGCAGCAGCGGGTGACCGGCTCCGACGACCCGGAGGTGCGCGCGGCGGACCAGGCCGAGAACGTCGACGTCGCGCCGACCGTCGCCTGGCTGATGGGCATCGCCCCGCCGCCCGGCGGCTTCGACGGCCGGGTGC
>DATMJH010000357.1:0-5472 GCA_035554015.1 Mycobacteriales bacterium | reverse complement strand
GCCGTTCTCGTCGAGAAGCTCGTCGAGCCGGCCGGCGAACTCCACGAGGTGCGGCGCCGCGAGGTGCGCGTCGAGATCGGCCTCGGACTCCCAGTTCTCGTAGAAGTAGAAGACGCCAGGGTCGGTGAGCGACTGGTGCATGTCGTAGTTGACGTAGCCCTTCTCTCGCTTCGTGGGCTCGACGAGCGCCTCGAGGGCGGAGCGCAGCTCCTCCTCCTTGCCGGGCGCGGCCTTCATGTGGGCGATGACCGTGAGCAGGTCGCGGCGGTCGTCGGTCGGTGTGGGCACGGCAGCCTCCAGACGGGGTAGGGGTGGTCGTGCGTACTCCCACGCGGCCCGGTGCGCAACCCGCCCGCCGCGCTACGGTGCGCGCCATGACCCCCGGCAGCGAGGGAGGTCGAGCCGTCGCGGCGCGCATGGCGGAGGCCGCCGCGGCCTGGCTCGACGGGCTCGACCCGCACCAGCTGGCGACCGCGCGCGGCAAGGCGCCGGCCGACGACGACCGGGACGCCGAGCGGCGGCGCTGGTTCTACACGCCGACCGACCACGGCGGCCTGACCTTCCACGAGCAGCGACCGGCGCAGCAGCGCGCCGCGATGCGCCTGGTCTCGACCGGTCTGTCGACGCCGGCGTACGTGACGGTCGCGACGGTCATCGGGCTGGAGAACGTGCTCGACCAGGTGGAAGGGTTCACCGTGCGATTCGACCGCGAACGCGGTCGGGATCCTGGCCTGTACCACCTGCGCGTCTTCGGTGACCCCGGCGGCCCGACGCCCTGGGGGTGGCGGTTCGGCGGTCACCACGTCTCGCTCAACAACCTCGTCGTCGACGGCGAGCTGGTCAGCACCACACCGTGCTTCCTCGGTGCCGACCCGGCCACGGCGCCGCTGCTCGGCGGGGCCGTGACCCGTCCGCTGGCGCGGGTCGAGGACCTCGCCCGCGACCTGGTGCGGTCGCTGCCGCCGGGACTGGCGCAGCGGGCCGTGCTGCTGCCGCGCGCGCCGTCCGACATCGTCACCGCCAACCGCACCCGGGTGGCCGACGGCGACCGCGTCGTCCCTCTCGCGGGCGTCTGGCGCGACGAGCGGTTCCCGGACGACGCCGAGCAGGACAAGCTCCAGAGGCTGAGCGACGCGATCGACGAGGCCGCCGGCTACAGCGAGGCCGACCACGCGACCGTCGCCTTCACGACCGCGCCCAAGGGGGTCGCGGCCGCCGAGCTGGACGCCGAGCAGCGCGGTCTGCTCCGGGCGCTGCTCGGCACCTACCTCGACCGGGTGCCCGCCGAGGTCTCCACCCTGTCGAGGTACGACGACGACGCCGTGCTCGACGCCGTCCACGTGGCCTGGGCCGGCCCGCTCGAGCCCGGTGCGCCGCACTACTACCGCGTGCAGGGGCCGGAGCTGCTGCTGGAGTGGGACAACACCCAGCGCGGGGCGAACCACGCGCACTCGGTCTGGCGGGACCCCTCGGCGGACTTCGGCCTCGACGTGCTCGCGCGGCACCGCGCCCGGCACCACTGAGGCACGCGACCGAGGTGCCGGAGGACAGGCCGGCTGGCACAGTCCGGCCCGTGACGGGCGACCTGCCGCTGCTGGGCTTCGGCCTCCCGGTGTCCGGCAGCTGGGCGGTCCCGACGACGATGCTCGCCGTCGCCCGCCGGGCGGAGGAGCTCGGGTACGACTCGCTGTGGACCTTCCAGCGGGTGCTGCGGCCCGCCGACGCCCTCGACCCTGCGTTCGACGCCGAGCACAACCCCTCGTCGCGCCCGGCCGACGACCCGTCGTACCACGCCGTGCACGACCCGCTGGCAGCTCTCGCCTTCGTCGCCGGGCACACCGACCGCATCGGGCTCGGCACCGCGACGATCTGCGCCCCGTTCACCGCACCGGCGCTGCTCGCCAAGGCGACGAGCTCCCTCGACGTGCTCAGCGACGGGCGGCTCACGGTCGGGCTCGGCATCGGCTGGCTGCCGCACGAGTACGCCGCGGCCGGGGTGCCGTTCGAGCGGCGGGGCGCCCGGATGGAGGAGTACCTGCGCTGCCTGCAGGCCCTGTGGACGCAGGATCCCGTCGAGTTCCGCGGCGAGTTCTACACGGTGCCGCCCGTGCACGTCGGCCCCTCGCCGGTGCAGCGGCCGCACCCCCCGGTGCTGCTGGGTGGGGCAGCGCCGGCAGCGCTGCGGCGGGCCGGCCGGCTGGCGCAGGGCTGGATCGGCAGCACCAGGCATGACCTGACCAGCATCGGCGCGGCCGTCCGGACCGTCCGGGCAGCCGCGCGCGAGGCCGGCCGGGACCCTGACGCCGTCCGCATCGTCGTGCGGGCCGTGCCGGAGCTGCTCGAGGCGGCGGCGCCAGGGACGCGCACGCCGCTTCACGGCACGCGCGAGCAGCTGCTCGACGACCTCGTCGCACTACGGCACCAGGGCGTCACCGAGGTGTTCCTCGACCTGAACTTCTCGCCCCGGGTCGGGTCGCCGCACGTCGACGCGGACCAGGCAGCGGCGTACGCCGAGCGGGTCCTGGACGCGTTCGCCCCCGGAGCGGCGGCGCGTGCCTAGCCCGCCTCGACCTTCGGCATGATCTCTTCCTTGAGGCGCTTGAGGTCGTCGAGCGTCTTGGAGACCGGCACGTCCGCGAAGGGCGGCCACAGCAGCGGCATGGTGAGGCCGGCCTCCTTGTAGCGCTTGAGCATGTCGGTGATCTGGTCCGCGGTGCCGACGAGGATGTTCGATGCCTTGCCGTTGTCGGTCTGGTCGGTCGGCTCGTCCGTGATCGTGAACCAGATCATGCTGCACATCTCGAGGTCGTCGATCGACCGGCCGCGCTCCTCGAGCTCGCCTGCGATGGCCGTGCGCCACTCGGTGAGCTCGCGCGGCGTGTCCTGGATGCCGATCCACCCGGCCAGGTCGTACTTCGCGACCCGGTCCGCGGAGCGCTTCGGGTCTCGCAGGCCGCTGAAGAAGATCGGCGGGTGCGGCTCCTGCAGTGGCTGGTGGCCGAACCCGCACGGCTCGAAGTCGGCGAACTCGCCGTGGTACTCGAACGTCTCGTTGGTCCAGACGCCCTTGCAGATCTCGATCGTCTCGCGCACGTGCGCATGCCGCCGCGGGAAGATGTGCGTCGCGCTCGACGCGGCGAACTCCTCGGGCATCCAGCCCGCGCCGACCCCGACATTGAGCCGCCCGCCCGACAGGTGGTCGATGGTGGCGCACTCGGCGGCGAAGACGCCGGGCGCACGGTAGGGCGTGTCGGTGATGCTCATGCCGATGCGGACCTTCTTGGTCCGGGCGGCGAGCCAGGGCAGCAGGGGCCAGCCCTGGAACCACTTGCCCCGCGCCGCGACCGGCAGCTGCTTGGGGAACTCCTTCATCATCCCGAAGGAGTGCTGCAGCTCCTCGCGGTCGGACGCCTCGGGGACGACGACACGGTCGAGGGTCCACACGGAGTCGAACTCCAGCTCCTCGGCCAGGTCGGTCAGGTCCGCGAGTTCCTGGACCGTGACGTGGTTCCGGAAGTTCGGCAGGTACAGGGCGAGCTTCACCGGGTCCTCCTCCACGGGTGGCGGGACCGGTCATCAGGACACCGGACGACCGGAGTGTGAGGCAGGTAACACCATGCAGCGAGGAACGTCCACCCCGCCTCAGGCGTCCGCGCCGGCCTCCGCGCGCAGTCGCTCGCGCAGCTCGCGCTTGAGCACCTTGCCGTAGTTGTTGGTCGGCAGCGCATCGACGAACCGGTACTCCTTGGGCCGCTTGAACCGGGCGATGCGCTCGAGGCAGGTCCGGTCGAGGTCGGCCTCGGCCGGACGCTGCTCGGCCGGTACGACGAACGCCACCACGGCCTCGCCCCACTCCGGGTCCGGCCGGCCGACGACGGCCGCGGCCCGCACGCCCGGGTGGTGAAGCAGGGCCTCCTCGACCTCGCGGGGGTAGACGTTCATCCCTCCGCTGATGATGAGGTCCTTGGACCGGTCCCGCAGCGTGAGGTAGCCGTCCTGGTCGACGCTGCCCATGTCTCCGGTGTGCAGCCACCCGCCGCGCAGCGTCTCGGCGGTCGCCTCGGGCTGCTCCCAGTACCCGGTCATGACCACGTCGCCCCGGACGACGACCTCCCCGACCTGGTCGGGAGCCAGCTCCCGGTCGTCGTCGCCGACCACCCGGACCTCGACGTCGGTGCGCGGGAAGCCGACGCTCTGCATGCGCTCCCTCCACCGGGGGTGGTTCCGGTCGGCGTGCTCGGCCTTCGACAGCGCGGTGATGGTCATCGGTGTCTCGCCCTGACCGTAGATCTGCGCGAGGCGAGGACCGAAGACGTCCAACGCCGCCTCGAGGTCGGCGAGGTACATGGGCGCGCCGCCGTAGATGATCGCCTTGAGGTGCGACAGGTCGGCCTGCGCGACGGCGGCCTCGCCGGTGAGGCGCTTGACCATGGTCGGCGCGGCGAACATCGTCACCCCCGACCAGCGGCCGAGCAGGAGGGCGATCTCCTCCCCGTCGACGCCCCCGGACTCGGGCACGACGCTCACCGCGCCGCGTGCGACGTGCGGCAGCCCGTAGAGCCCCGAGCCGTGCGAGATCGGTGCCGCGTGCACGACGGCGTCGGACGGCCGGAGATGGTCGAGGTCGGCGTAGTAGCTCAGCGAGGCCATGAGCAGATTGCGGTGCGTGAGCGTCGCGCCCTTCGGGCGTCCGGTCGTGCCACTGGTGTAGAAGAGCCACGCCGGGTCGTCCGGGGCCCGGTCGACCAGCCCGCCCGGCGCGGCGCCCGCCAGCCGCTCCCAGTCGAGCCCGGGCGCGAGCACGGCGGCGCGCAGCCGGTCGAGCCGGTCGACCAGCGGCACGACGTCGTCGCCGTGCTCGTCGTCCGTGACCACCACCGCGCTACCGCTGTGATCGAGGACGTAGGCGATCTCGTCGCGATGCAGCCGGGCGTTCACCGGCACCGCCACCAGGCCGGCGTGCCAGGCGCCGAACATCGCCTCCAGGTACTCGGGCCGGTTGCGCAGGACCACCGCGACCCGGTCGCCCGGTGACAGCCCGAAACCGTCACGCAGGCCGGTGGCGACGGCGGCGACCCGCCTCGCGAGGGCAGACCACGTCGCGTGCACGCGGTCCCCCTCGGCCACGGCCGGCTCGTCGCGCAGCCGCCGGCCGTTGCGCTGCACCCAGGTCGCCAGGTTCACGGGTCTGCCCCCTGTCTCGCCGCCGCCGGAGTGGCGGATGCTGCCGCACCGTCCGGTGGCGAGGCAATCCCTCCCGACCTACCGTCAGCGCACCCTGCCTGCGCGAGGAGTGCTCATGAGGCTCGACGCCGACGAGGCCCGCACCCGGCTCGCCGACCACGTCCACGGCGTGCTCGCGACCCTGCACCCGGACCGGGGGCCCGATCCGCAACCCGTCGTCTACGCGGTCAGCGCGGACGGGCACGTCGGTGTGCCCATCGACTCGGTCAAGCCCAAGGCGTCCACCCG
>DATMJH010000356.1:0-23251 GCA_035554015.1 Mycobacteriales bacterium | reverse complement strand
CGACGAGCGCGCGCAGGACGGTGCGGGCGGGACGACGGGGCACACGGACTCCTCGACGTCGGCCTGCGACACCTACGGCGAGAGCGACCTCCAGCACTGCACGCCGCGCACCAAGCTCAACGAGCAGGACCCGCAGGAGCTGCACAACGTCACCGGCGCCAGCGTCGACCGCGCCTGGGAGGTGACGACCGGCCGGCCCGACGTCGTCATCGGCGTCGTGGACTCCGGTGTCGAGTGGGACAGCGCCGACGACATGCGTGACCTCAACAACGCCACCTGGCTGAACACCGGCGAGCTGCCGGAGCCGCAGTGGGGCACCCGCGACGCCGACCACCCCTACGACCGCGACGCCAACGGCCGCGTCGACCTGCGCGACTGGTGCCCCGACTGGGAGGACGTCGCCGACTGCGGCGGCACCGGCGACCCGACGGTGCGCGGCGCGGCCGGCACCGACGACACCGACCTGAACGCCAACGGCCTGCTCGACCCCGAGGACCTCATCTTCCTGTTCAGCGACGGCGTCGACGGCGACGGCAACGGCTACACCGACGACATCGCCGGCTGGGACACCTACGAGGACGACAACGACCCGTTCGACGAGCACGCCTACGGCCACGGCACCGGTGAGGCCAAGGACTCCGTCGCCGAGGGGAACAACGGCGGCGTCGTCGGCACCTGCCCCGACTGCCGCGTGATGCACCTGCGCGTGGGTGACTCGTTCATCGCCGACGTCAACGACTTCGCGCAGGCGGTGCTGTTCGCGACCGACACCGGCGCGACGGTGGTGCAGTCGGCGCTCGGCACGCTGAACAACAGCCGCTTCGCGCAGGAGGCCATCGACTACGCCTACCGGCGCGGGGTCGTGCTCATCGCCAGCGCCGCGGACGAGTCGGCCGGGCACCACAACCAGCCGTCGGTGCTCGAGCACGCCACCGTCTTCAACGCCATCGGTGAGCCGCAGGTGCCGGCGAGCGCGAGCGGCTCGTACCTGCAGTTCCGCGGGTGCACCAACTACGGCGCCTACATCACCGCTGCGGTGCCGGCGAACTCGTGCTCGTCGGAGGCGGTCGGCCGCGCCGCCGGCATGGCCGGGCTCGCGTACGCGGCGGCGCGCAACGCCGTCGACGGCGGCCGGCTCGACGACTACGGCGTGCTCGACGGCGCCGGCGGCGTGCCCGCCGGCAATGCGCTGTCGGCCGAGGAGGTCAAGCAGCTGATCGTCACGACGGCCGACGACATCGACAACCTCACCCCGGTGAACAAGGAGGCCGACGTCGACGTCCCCGGCTCGCAGCGGTACCCGGCGGGCGACGGATGGGACCCGTTCTTCGGCCACGGGCGCATCAACGCGCGCACGATCGTCGAGCGGGTCGACTCCGGTGCCGTGCCGCCGGAGGCGGACATCAGCTCGCCGCGCTGGTACCAGACGCTGCCCACGACGGAGCCGATCCGCGTCGGGGGCGCCGTCGCCGCCCGCCGGGCCGAGGGCTACCGGGTGCGCGTGCGCTGGGCGCCGTGGTCGTGGCGCGACACCAACAGCGCACCGGCGTACACGACCGAGGGCGTCACCCTCGTCAAGAGCAGCGGCACCGACCCGTACAGCGGCACGCTCGCCACCATCGACCCCGCGGTGGTGAAGGCCGCCCTCGACGCCGCCGACACCAGCGCACCGGGGCTGGGCAAGGGCACGCGCGGGCCGGCGGTCGACCCGCTGACCGGGCGAGGCGACAAGGAGAACCGCAACCTGCCCGACAAGTTCGGCGTGATCGTCGAGCTGGAGGTGGTCGCGCTCGACGCCGCCGGCGAGCCGGTCGAGGGCCCCGACGGCGGACGGCTGGTCGGGCGCGCGGTGAAGAACATGAACCTGCACGACGACCCCGCCCTGCTGCCCGGGTTCCCGAAGCGCCTCCACGGTGACGGCGCCGCGCCACCGCGGTTCGCCGACCTCGACGACGACGGCGTCGACGAGCTCGTCGTCGCCACGAGCAACGGCGAGGTGCACGCCTACCGCGCCGACGGCACCGAGCTGCCCGGCTGGCCGGTGCTCACCACCGCGCTGTCCGGTGACTACACCAGGTCTGCGGCGTACCGGTCGGGCGAGATCACGCAGCCCGGCGGAGCGGTGCGCAGCGCGACGCTGCGCTCCCCCGCGATCGGCGACCTCGACCGCGACGGCGACCTGGAGGTCGTCGTCCCTGACTTCGCCGGCCGCGTCACCGCCTTCGACGGTGACGGCACCGTGCTCCCCGGCTTCCCGGTGCGGACCGACCCCCGCTTCTCGACGCCGCAGCCGGCCGACCGAGCGGCCGGGTTCTACGAGGACCACCCCGGCGCCTCGCCCGGGCGCTACCCGCGCACGGGTCAGGCGCTGCCGAACGACCCGGCCCTCGTCCCGGACCTGGTGAACCGGCGGACCAAGAACAACCGGACGCACTGGTGGGTGATGGCCGCGCCCACGCTGGGTGACATCGACCCGGCCTCGCCCGGGCTCGAGATCGTCGTCGGCGCGGCCGACCGGCACGCCTACGCCTGGCGCTCCGACGGCACCCCGGTGCCGGGGTGGCCGGTGCTGCTGCGCGACCCGGAGAAGGTCGCGAGCGTCGACCCGGTGACCCGCGAGATCACCCAGCCGGACGGCGTCCGGGTCTACAACGGCGCGAAGGTCGTGACGTCGCCGTCGATCGGCGACCTCGACGGCGACGGTCGCCCCGAGGTCGTCGTCGCCCCGAACGAGCAGTACGCCGAGCCGCCCAACAGCGACGACCCGCTGTTCAGCGCGACCTCGCTGGTGCTGACGCCGGGCAACCAGCGGCTCTACGCGGTGCACGCCGACGGCGCGCTGCACGGCGGCGGCGCGCCGGCCGCGGCCAACGGCTTCCCCAACGCCAACGCCTTCCTGCCCGGCTGGCCGTACCGGTTGTCGACCGCGACCCTCGAGCTGCTGCCGGTCGTCGGCAACGGCCCGACCGGCGCACCGTCGCTCGGCGACGTCGTGCCCGGCGGCGGGCTGGAGGTGGCCGCCTTCGGCACGGCCGGTCCGGTGCACGTCGTCGACGGCGCCGGGCAGTCGGTGTACGGCAGGTCGGGAGACCGCGACCGGACGCTGCTGACCGCCGGGGCCGGGCCACTGGCCAACAGCAAGGACGCGCCGTCCATCCCGGCCGTCGGAGGGACGATCCTGCTCGACCTCGACGACGACGGCGCGCTCGACGTCGCCGCCCCCGCCGCGGGCGCCGGCAAGCTGGTCGACCTCGCGCTGCCCGACGACCAGCTGCTCAGCGACAACCAGCTGGCGGTCTGGCACGCCCGGCAGGACGGCACGCGGAGCCAGCACGCGGCGTTCCCTCGCGAGGTGAACGACCTGCAGTTCCTCGCCACCCCGTCGGCGGTCGACGTCGACGGCGACGGCAGCGATGAGGTGCTCGCCGGCACGGCCTACAGCGACCTGCACGCGTTCTCGGCGAGCGGCGACGAGCCGGGTCTGCGCACACTCGACGACCGCGGCTGGCCGAAGTTCACCGGCGGCTGGACGGTCGTCGCCGCGGCGGCGGGCAGCCTCACCGGCGACGGCTCGCGCGAGATCGCGAGCACCACGCGCGAGGGCGACCTGTTCGTGTGGTCGACGCCGGCCCACGCGTGCGACCCCGCGTCGTGGCGCGAGTACGGCCACGACGGCTGGAACAGCGGCAACGCCACGACCGACGCCCTGCGCCCGGCGCGGCCGATCGACCTCGAGGCACGCACGTCGGGCGGCGGCGCCACGATCACCCTGACCGCCGTCGGCGACGACGGGCGGTGCGGCACCGCCGCCGTCTACGACGTGCGCACGTCCGCGTCGCCTGTCACGCCCGAGACGTTCGACCGTGCCACCCCGGCCACCGGGGAGCCGGCACCGGCCGGTGCCGGCGCCGCCGAGTCGTTCGACATCACGCTGCCCGCCGGGCACCGCTACGTCGCGCTGCGGGTGCTCGACGCCGACCCCGCGACGGCCACGCAGGCCGCGCCGGCGAACCCGTCGGCGCTGGCCGTCGTCCGCCTGGACGCCGGGCCGGCACCGCGGCCCGGCGCCCGACCGGACACGGCGACGACGCGGGCGAGCGCACTGCCCCGCACCGGCGGGCCGCTGCTGCTCGCACCGGCCGGGCTCGTGCTGCTGGCGGCGGCCTTCGCCGTGCGACGCCGTCGGGTGCCGTAGCGCGTCAGGTCGTGTCGGGGTCCCAGGGCGCGGGCTCCCCGGGGCGCAGCGGCGCGCCGGTGCTGCTCGGGCGGCCGTCGTCGCCACCGAGCAGGTCGAAGGTGGACGGGTCGTCGTCCTCCAGCAGGTGCTTCTGCACGAACGTGCGCGGGTGCAGCGACCGCAGGTCGACGTCGGCGAACTCGGGCCCGAGCTCGGTCTTCAGGTCGTCGGTGAGCCCCTTGACCTGACGCCGGACGGTGCGCAGGGCGCGCCCGGCGTCGGCCGCGAGGGCCGGCAGCCGCTCCGGTCCGACGATGAACAGGGCGAGCAGGAGCAGCACCCCGACCTCGCCCCAGCCGAGCCCCAGCACCTGCACTCCTCCGCGGTCGGGCCGGACCGAGCCGGCCGCACCAGGGTACGGCCGCGCTCAGTTCCGGCGGAGGTCCTGCAGCGTCGCGTCCGCCGTGCGGGTCTGGCCGTCGCGCACGTACGTGATCTCGACGGTGTCGCCGACGTCGCGCTCGCGGATCGCGAGGATGAGCTCGTCGACGCTGGTGACCTCCGTGCCGTCCACCGCGACGATGAGGTCGCCCGGCTGCAGGCCGGCAGCTGCTGCCGCGCTGCCCGGCGTCACCTGCTGAACCCGGGCGCCGGCGCGGCCCTCGCCGCTGACGGTGAGGGCGGAGACCCCGATGGCCGGGTGCGTCGCCTTGCCGGTGCGGATGATCTCCTCCGCCACCGACGCCGCCTCGTCGATCGGGATGGCGAAGCCGACGCCGATGCTGCCGCCGCCCTCGGCGCCGAACAGCCCGCCCCCGAGGGTGGCGATCGCGCTGTTGATGCCGATGACCTCGCCGCGCGCGTTGACCAGCGCACCGCCGGAGTTGCCGGGGTTGATCGCCGCGTCGGTCTGGATGGCGTTGAACAGCGGGTTGCGGCCCTGGCCGTCCTCGGCCGGCACGTCCACGGTGCGGTTGAGCGCGCTGACGATGCCGGTGGTGACGGTGCCCGACAGACCCAGCGGCGAGCCGATCGCGATGACCGGGTCACCGACGACGAGGTCGCGGGAGCGGCCGAGCGTCGCCGCCTCGAGCTCCTGGTCGGTGTCGACTCGCAGCACGGCGAGGTCGGTGACGGGGTCGAGGCCGACGATGCGCGCCGGCAGCTGCGTGGCGCCGTCGTCGAACGTCACCCGGATCTCTCCACCGTCGGCCGCCGAGGCGACGACGTGGTTGTTGGTGAGGATGTAGCCGTCGGACCGGATGACGACGCCCGAGCCGGTGCCGCGGGCGCCACCGCCCTGCACCGCGATGCTCACCGTGCTCTTCATGACCTTCGCGGCGATGCCGGCCACCGACTCCGGAGCGCGGTCGAGGTTCGCCGGTGCGGTGCTGCTCGGCCCGCCGAGGCTCGCGCCCGGGTCGAGCAGGTCGTCGTCGGCGGACCGGGCGCCCACGTAGCCGCCGGCGCCGCCGGCGACCAGCGCCGTCGCGAGCACCAGCGCCGCGGTGCCGAGCCGGCGACGGCGCGGTCGGGCCGGTTCCGACGGCCGGCCGATCGTGTCGGTCGGGTAGCCCCAGGCCTGCGCGCCGGTGCCGAAGACGGCGGTCGAGCCGGGGGAGCGCCACGGGTCCTGCGCGGGCGCCGCGGCGGCCGCCGGCTGGGCGTAGCTGCCGTACGCGGGCTGCGTCGAGCCGCCGTCGCCCGGCGAGCTCCCGTTGCGGGCCCACCACGGCTCGGCCGGCGGGCCCGCCGGTGTGGTCGCGTCGTCGAGCCGCGCGCGGTCAGGGGCGGTCTCGCGGGGGTCGGTCATGCTGCGTCCTCCGGGTGGTCGGACCGCCAGTGTGCCCAGGCGGGTGTGAAGTCCGCGTCAGGAGCCGGTCCGGTCAGTCGAAGGGGTTCAACCACCCGCCGACCCGGGACAGTCCCCGCGCGAGGCGGGCGCGCAACCCCTCGTCCGGGGGCTCGTCGTGCGGCAGGGCGGCGACCACGGCGTCGACGTCGTTGACCGGGGCGTCCGTCACCAGCGTCCAGACCCGGCCGCCACCGCCCCAGACGACCCGCTCCGGCGCGCCGTCGCGCACCCAGGTCGCGTGACCGCCGACGTCGCGCTGCACGAACCCCTCGGGCGGCCGGTCACCCGGAGTGCCCGACTGCACGAACAGCGACGCCGTCGACAGCCCGTCGGAGTAGGCCAGGTGCAGCACGCGGCCGTCTCGGTCGCCGGCACCGGTGCGCGCCTCGAACAGGCGCAGCCCCCCGGGCAGCTCGGTCGGGACGTGCCAGCCGTCGTCGCGCATGTCCGCCAGCCGGCCGAGCGGCACCAGCCGGCCGAGCTCCCGCGGGAGCCGCCGGGCGGTGCCGTCGGCCATGGGGGGGCCCGACTCGCCGAGCAGCAGGTCGACGAAGGCGCTGCTGCGCACCCGGCGGCCCTCGTCGTCGTAGACCTCCCGGCGCAGCAGCAACCCGCTCTCGCGGTCGACCCAGAAGCGGCCGGCGACGTCACCGTCGCGCACCGCCTCGACGACCTCGGCCGTGCGGCCGGCGCACCGCCCGGGGTCCGCGCGGCGCAGGCTGTAGGAGTCGACGAGCGCCTGCAGCAGCCGCCCGTCGAGGCCGGACGCCGTCACGAGCAGCACGTCGTCGCCGTCGTCTCCGCCGCCGGCGGCGGTGGGCGAGGCGGCCATCGTCGTGCCCCGCAGCGGGTCGTTGCGCACGTCGACCAGCGACGTGCTCGTGCCGGCCGGGTGCCAGGCCGCCACGAACTTCGTGCCGGAGTAGGGCAGCGCCCACGATGCGCGAGCGGCGCGCTCGAGCACCTCGAGCGCCGCCGGCTCGTCGTCCGGGCGCGGTACGGCCGCGCCGGCGGGCACGGCGATGAGCAGCACGCCGGCACCGGCGAGGCCGGCGGTCAGCCGGCGGGCACGGCCGGTGCCGAGGGAGGCGGCGAGCGCCCTCACCGCGGTGGCAGCGAGACGGCGGCGCCGGCCGGGTCGGCCAGCGGCACGCCTCCGGTGGTGGACACGAAGTCGACGACGAACGCGTCGCTGCCCGGGTCGACCGGCGTGGACGCCGGCTCCCGCGGCGGCGCCCCGGCGAGCAGCGCAGCCAGCGCACCGACGACGACAGACCCGCCGACCAGGCTGGTCCGCCGGGCACGGCGGTGGGACGGCGCCCGCGCCGGCCGCGTCGCCCGCGGCCGAGGAGCCGGCCGCGGCGTGACGGGAGTCGACGGGCGGGCGACGGGGACGCGCAGCGGGTCGGCGCCCGGCACGGACAGCGCGCGCAGCTGCTCGACCAGACCGGGCGAGGGCGCTGGCGTGGACGCGGCCAGGCGGCCGAGCCGGCTCTTCAGCGCACGGAGCTGCTCGACCTCGTGCCGGCACGGCGCGCAGCCGGCGAGGTGGACGAGCACCCGGTCTCGCTCGGCGTGGTCGAGCGCGCCGTCGACGAGAGCGGTGAGCAGCTCGCCCGAGCAGGTGCCGCTCACCGGTGCTCCGGGGTGGAGGGCCGCCGGGCGGCGGGGTCGCGGTGAGCCAGCGCGGCGCGCAGCTGCGAGCGGCCCCGGTGGATGCGGCTGCGCACCGTGCCGATCTTGATGCCGAGCGTGGCCGCGATCTCCTCGTAGGTGAGGCCCTCGAGGTCGCACAGCACCACGGCCGCGCGGAAGTCGGGCGGCAGCGCGTCGAGCGCGGCCTGCACGTCGTGGTCGAAGTGCGTGTCGTCGTAGTGCTGCGCCGGCGAGGCCGTGCCGGACTGCTCGCGGCTCTGGATGCGCTCGGCGTCGTCGGGCAGCGCCTCGAACCGGATCCGGGCGCGGCGCCGCACCAGGTCGAGGAACAGGTTCGTGGTGATGCGGTGCAGCCAGCCCTCGAACGTGCCGGGCGTGTAGCTCGACAGCGAGCGGAAGACCCGGACGAACACCTCCTGGGTCAGGTCCTCGGCGTCGTGCGGGTTGCCGGTCAGCCGGTAGGCGAGCCGGTAGACCCGGGCGGAGTGGGTGCGCACGACGTCGTCCCAAGACGGCGGCGTCCAGGCGGCGGCGTCCGCCGGACCGGAGGCGGCAGGCGGCTGCGACTCGGGCACGGCGCCGTCACCTCCCTGGTGCGTGCGGCCGGCCGGGGCGTCCAGCACACCGACCGTCGTGCCCGCCATGGTGCCCGCCCTCCCGTGAAGCTGCTGTGAAGCGGCCGCGCGGCCGCGGGGTTGGTGCCCGCAGAGGAGAACGCGTCGAGTGGCCTGCCGGGTTCCCGGCCGCGTGGCCGTTACGCTCCGGCTGCTCCCCTCCGTCGCCCCCGGGAGGCCGACATCGCCACCGACCAGGCCAGTCAGGTGACCTCGTGGATCGAGGCCTGGCAGCCCGAGGACGCCCCGCTGCTCGCCGCCCGGCAGCGCGCCGCCGAGGTCGGCGTCGGCGCGGTCGACGCCGTCACCGGGTCCGTGCTGCGGCTGCTCGCCGCGGCCACGCGCGCCAAGGCCGTCGTCGAGCTCGGCACCGGCACCGGTGTGTCCGCCCTCTGGCTGCTGCGGGGCATGCGGGAGGACGGCGTGCTGACGTCGGTGGACAGCGAGGCCGAGCACCAGCGCCTGGCCAAGCAGTCGCTGACCGAGGCGGGCATCCCGTCGGGCCGCGCGAGGCTGATCTCCGGCCGTGCGCTCGAGGTCGTCCCGCGGCTGTCCGACGCCGCGTACGACCTGGTGTTCTGCGACGCCGCCCGCTCGGAGAACGTCGACTACCTGGGCGGCGCCGTCCGGCTGCTGCGGCCGGGCGGCTGCGTCGTGTTCGCCGGGGCGCTGGCCGGCGGCAAGGTGGCCGACTCCGCCGCGCGCGACCCCGACACCGTGGCGCTGCGCGAGCTGGCGCGCGCGGTCCGGGACGACGCGCGGCTGGTGCCGGCGGCGGTGCCGGTCGGTGCCGGCCTGATCGTCGCCTCGCTCGCCCACCCGGACGCCTGACGCCGTCGCGGCGCCCGGCGCGCGGCGCGGCTACCGGCGGGCGGACCGCGCCGGCGCCACCGGGGTCTCGGCGTCGACGACGGGCAGCTGCACCCGGGTGTTCCGCAGCACGAGCGCACCCGGCGTCCGGCTGCCGTTGCTGCCGAACTGGTCGGAGACCGGCGAGACGACCAGATAGAGCTTCTGACCCTCGGCAAGCGTGGCCGCGACCCCGGCCAGCTCGACGGAGCGCTCGCTGCCGACCAGCGGCACCTCCTCGTGCAGCGGCATGAGGTTGTTGTGCACCACGACGGCGTCGACCGGCGACGTGCCCACCGCGAGCGCGAAGAAGGCCTTGTTGTGCACCCCCGCGGAGGTCACGACGGCGTCGACCCGCGGCACGCCGGCGATGGTCATCGGACCGGAGCCGACCTCGAGGTACTGCGGCGCACCGCCGGCCGCCGTCGTCGCCACGGTGCCGAGCTCGACCGTGGTCGTCGGTGCCACCGAGTCGACGGTGATGCAGTTCTTGGCGTCGGTGGTGCCGAGGTGGTACTGGCCGGTGCCGGGCACCTGCGCGGTCCGGTCGCCCTGAAGGTGCTGGGCGAAGAAAGCCAGCCGCAGCTTCTGCCAGCCGCCGCCGAGCTGCTCCGAGCAGGGGTCGCCGCTGCCGGCGGTGCCGAACGGGACCGCGCTCGGCGCCGGCAGCACGTGGCCGCCGTTGTAGCCGATGAGCAGGCTCTTCTGGCGTGCCTGCGGCGTCAGCACGGTGTCGTAGTTGGTGACGGCCTCGTTGAGGTTGAACAGCGTGTCGCTCGTGCCCTGCCGCATGAGCAGCGGGATGTCGAGCCGGCGGCCCTGCTCGACGTGCCACCGCGGCCCAGTCTTCTCGAAGTAGACGTCCATGTCGGCGTCGAGCGCCTGCGCGGCCGGGCCGTCGGCCCACAGGCCGGTCGCGGCGCCGTAGGCGAAGGCCCGCTGCGCGCGCTCGTCGTTGTCCTGCGTCGACACGGCGGTCAGCAGGCTCAGCCACACGCTGCGCGCGACCTCGTCCGGCGCCAGCGCCGTCTTCAGGTCGTTCCAGGTGATCTCCGGCGCCAGGGCGTCGAACCGGTTGCGGCCGTTGTAGAGCTGGTCGGCGAAGGCGCCGAGGAACTGGTAGCCGCCGCCGTACGAGCCGCCGATGGCGCCGAGCACCGGGTCGTCCGTCGTGCCCTTGTTCTTCGCGACCCACGGCTGCGCGGCGATGAGGTCGACCAGGCCGAGCACGTCGTGCGCCTCGATGTCGGCCTGAAGGGTGTGCGCCCGCCCGCCGCTCTGCCCGAACCCGCGCTGGTCGAACGACAGGATGCCGTAGCCGGCGTCGAGCAGCGCCTGGAAGTCGCCGTTGACGGTCTTCTGCCGGCTGCCGCCCCAGCCGTGCCCGTGCATGATCATCGGCACCGGCCTGGCGGCGCTCGCCCCGGCCGGCTGGAACAGCGTGTAGCAGATGTCGACCGGCGCCGCGCTCTTGGGCTCCGGCACGCTGGCGATGCAGCCGGAGGTGATGGTCGGCTCGGCGGAGGCCGACGACGGGGCGGCGACGGCGAGGCCGCCGAGCAGCAGGGTGGTGGCCGCACCGGCCACGAGACGGCGTGGGGTCATGCGGTGTGACGTTCGACGTCGACGTCGCGTTCTCCTGCTGTTCCGCCCGCGTTTCCCGGCCGGGCTACGACGCCGTCAGTGGGCCGTCCGCCCCGACCGCCACGCCGACGAGCTCCCACTCCTGAATGACGTCGGGGCCGTGCCCGACCAGCTGCGTCACGGCGGAGGGCTCGGCCCGGAAGGCGTCGAGGAAGTCGGCCCGGGCCTGCTCCGTCGCCCACACGTAGACGCCGGAGAAGAAGCCGCGCTCGTTGATCTGCCAGTGCTTCTGCACCAGCCCCGGCATGCCGGTGAACCGGGCGACGGACGTCTCGCGCACGTACTCGCGCAGCGCCTCCTCGGTGCCGGCGGGGGTGTCCTGAAGCGACCAGCGGACGGTCAGACCGTGCACGTCACGCGCTCCTCCTGCTCGGGCGGCGCGCCGACGGCGCGGCCGCGAGCTCCTCGAGCCATCGGGTCAGCAGCCGCACGCCGTACCCCGTGCCGCCCTTGGTGACCTCGTCGTCGTCGCTGCCGGACCGGGCCGGACCGGCGACGTCGAGGTGCGCCCACGGCCGGCCCCCGGTGAACTCCCGCAGGAACAGCGCCGCGGTGATGGAGCCGCCCTGCAGCTTCAGCCTCGGCTGCCCGATGTTGCGCAGGTCCGCCACCGGCGAGTCGAGCGCGTGCCGGTAGTCCTCGACCAGCGGCATCCGCCACAGCGGCTCGCCGGAGGACTCCGACGCCGCCTGCAGCTGCGCCGCCAGCACGTCGTCGGAGGCGAACATCCCGGCGTGCCTGCGCCCGAGCGCCACGGGCATGGCGCCGGTCAGCGTCGCGACGTCGACGACGACGTCCGCCGCGAGGTCCCTGTCGGCGTACGCCAGCGCGTCGGCGAGCACCAGCCGGCCCTCGGCGTCGGTGTTGAGCACCTCGACGGTGCGCCCGCCGTAGTGCCGGATGACGTCGCCGGGGCGCTGCGCGCCACCGCTCGGCATGTTCTCGGCCGCGGCGACCAGCGCCGTCACGCGCAGCGGCAGCCGCAGGGCCACGACTGCCGCGAGCGTGCCGAGCACCGCGGCGGCGCCACCCATGTCGGTCTTCATCGCGACCATCGAGTCGTTCGGCTTGAGCGACAGCCCGCCGCTGTCGAACGTGATGCCCTTGCCGACGAGGACGACGTGCGGTGCGCGGCCGGCGTCCGCGCCTCCCGACCACCGCGCCTCGATGAACCGGGGCGGTCGTGCCGACCCCTGCCCGACGGCCAGCACGCCGCCGAACCCTCTGTCGTGCAGCGTCTTCTCGTCCCAGACGCGCACGTCGACGCCGTCGAGCAGCGCCTGCGCCTGCTCGGCCAGCCACTGCGGGGTCTTCTCCAGGGACGGCGTGTTGACCAGGTCGCGGGCGGCCGCGGTGGCGGTGGCGACCGCGGTCGCCTGCTCGAGTCCGGTCCGCAGGGCGTCGGCGTCGGGCACGACGAGCGAGACCTCACGCAGCCGCTCGGCCGGCTCCTGCGCCTTGCGGGAGAAGCGGTACGACGCGAGCAGCAGGCCCTCGACGAGCCCGCGCAGCTGCTCGGCGTCGGGCCGGAGCACGCGCAGGTCGACGGCGAGCCCGCCGGCCGAGCGCGCGCGCCGGGCCAGCGCGGCACCGGCGGTGCGCAGGTCGCGCGGCGAACCGCTGCCGGTGCCCACCAGCAGCAGCCGCTCCGGCGCCTCCGACGACGGCAGCGGGACCACCACGACCTCGCCGGGCTCGCCGGTGGCCTTCTCGCGGCCGAGCAGCACGGCGGCCGGCAGGTCGCCGGGCACCTGACCCAGCACGTCGGGCGGAGCGCCGTCGGACCCGGGCGCCGTCGGCAGCGCGAGCACCGACGCCACGGGGACGTCGTCGACCAGGCGGACGCCCGGGAGCGCCAGGCCCGGCAGGGTCGCCGGTGACCGGCGGCCGGGCGCTCGGCGAGCTGGCGCCACGGGACCTCCTGGGCAGCTAGGAGACGACGGCCTTGAGGGCGTCGCCGAGGGCCTGGGCCTCCTCGGCGTTGAGCTCGACGACGAGCCGGCCGCCACCCTCGAGCGGCACGCGCATGACGATGCCGCGGCCCTCCTTGGTGACCTCGAGCGGACCGTCGCCCGTCCGCGGCTTCATGGCCGCCATGGCCTGACCTCCTACAGCGCTGGTGGGCCGCCGCCGGACACGGCGACGGTGCAGGCGCTCATCCTTCCGCATGTCCTGGGAGAGCGGGCGTCCGGGGGCAGACCTCCGCAGACGGGCCCGCCCCGCCGGTGCCATCCTCGGCGGGTCACCGACCCCGCACCCGCCGGAGGGCGCGCGTGGACGCCAGGTCAGCGCTGTTCGACGTGTACGGCGACCACCTGCGCACGTGGCCGGGGCTCGTCCGCGGCGGGACGCCCGTCGCGGCGCTCGTGCGGCTGCTCGCGCCGCTCGGCGTGCGCTCGGCTGCCGTCCGCACCGCCGTGTCGCGCATGGTGCGGGCCGGCTGGCTGGAGGGCGTCCGGCTGCCCGCCGGGCCGGGCTACGCGCTCACCGACCGGGCGCAGCAGCGGCTCGACGAAGCGGCCAAGCGGATCTACCGCACGACCGAGGAGGACTGGGACGGCACCTGGCACCTGGTCGTCGTCACCCCGCCCCACCACCGCACCGAGCGCGAGCACCTGCACGCGGCCCTGCGCTACCTCGGCTACGGGCTGCTGGCGCCGACGACGTGGGTGGCGGCGCGACCGGCGCCCGAGCTCGACGACGTCCTGGCCGACGCCGGTGCGGCGGGGCAGCGGTTCCTCGCCGCGGCCGAGCTCTCCGCCCGCGACGTCGTCAGGCAGGCGTGGGACCTGACCGCTCTCGCGGCCGGCTACCGGCGGTTCCTGTCCGACGCCCGGCGCGCTCTCGACGAGCGCCCCACGGCCACCGCCGCCGACGCCTTCGCCGCCCAGATGCGCCTGGTGCACTCGTGGCGCCAGTTCCTCAAGGTCGACCCGGGTCTGCCGGCCGAGCTGCTCCCGGCAGACTGGCCCGGCACGACGGCGGCTGCCTGGTTCGACGAGCAGTCCGCGCGGCTGCTCCCGGCCGCCCGGGCGTTCGTCGCGGCCTGCCTCGCCGGCACCGCCGACCACGACCCGGCCCCGGAAGGACTGCTCCCGTGCCCACGTCCCTCGGAAACGGCACCGTCTCGCTCGATGTCGAGGACGCCGTCGCGACCCTGACCCTGACCCGGCCCGAGGGCATGAACGCCCTCACCGTCGACGCCAAGCGCGGGCTGCTCGACGGCGTGTCCGCCGTCCGCGAGGACGGTGCCGTGCGCGCGCTCGTGGTGACCGGGTCCGGCCGTGCCTTCTGCGTCGGGCAGGACCTGCGCGAGCACGCCGCGCTGCTCGAGGCGGGCGACCCGGCGCCGCTGTCGACCGTGCGCGACCACTACAACCCGCTCGTGACGGCGCTCGCGCAGCTGCCCTTCCCGACCGTGGCCGCGGTCAACGGCACGGCCGCCGGCGCGGGTCTCGGCCTGGCCTGCGTGCTGGACTTCCGGATCGGCGCCAGCGGCTCGCGGTACACGACGGCGTTCACCGGCATCGGGCTGACGGCGGACAGCGGGCTGTCGTGGACGCTCCCCCGGCTGGTCGGCGAGGGGCGGGCTCGCGCGCTGCTGATGCTGGCCGAGCCGTTCACGGCCGAGCAGGCGCTCGAGATGGGCATGCTGAACGCCGTCGTCGCCGCCGAGCAGGTGCTGCCGGCGGCCCAGGAGCTGGCCCGCAAGCTGGCGATCGGGCCGACGGCCGCCTACGCCTGCCTCAAGCAGTCGCTGCGGACCGCGTCGTCCGGCACGCTCGAGGACGCGCTCGCCGAGGAGGACCGCATGCAGACCCGCGCCGGGCAGAGCGAGGACCACCGCGCCGCCGTCCGGTCGTTCCTCGCCAAGGAGGTGCCCGCCTTCACCGGCCGCTGACTCCGCACGGAGGGCTCCTGACGGGTCCACGGCCGCGCGAGACCGTCGGGAGGGCTCCGGGCGGTCAGGCGGGCCGGGGGCAGCCGGCCTCGGTCCACCGCGCGAAGCGGCGCAGCGACAGCCTGACCCCGGCGGCGAACAGCGGCCGCACGAGCAGCCAGCCCAGCCTGCCGGCGACGCCGAGCGGCAGCTGGAGGTCCTCCCGCCAGACGAACCGCGACCGGTCGCCGCCGCGCGGCTCGACCGCGAACGTGCCGGTGCCTCTGACGACCCGCCCGGTGTGGCGCACGTGGCACAGCCGCGGCGGTTCCCACCGCTCCACGACCATCGTGTCGAGCACGCCGAGCCGGAGCCGGCCGGCCCGCACCCCGCTGAACGCCTCGATGCCGCCGCCGACAGCCTGGCCGTCCTGCGCCGTCCCCCGCACGGTGGTGGCCAGCATCCAGGTGGACTGGCGGTCCCAGTCGACGGCGGCGGCCCAGGTGCGCTCCGGTGGGGCGTCGACGTCGACCGACAGCTCCAGGGTCACGGGCACGCCGTCCAGGGTGCGGCGCGAGCGGCCGCTGCGCTACTCGGGGGTCCAGCGCCCGGGACCGCCGGGCTCGCGACCGCCGGGCTCGGGCGAGCGCCGCTGCGGCGACGCGCCGGCGATGAGCTCGGCGATCTGTCGGTCCCGCTCGGCGAGCTCCTCGGCCAGCCGCTCGAGCACGCGGTCGACCTCGTCCATGCGGTAGCCGCGCACGGCGGTCGAGAACCGCACCGCCACGACGTCAGCGGGCTCGAGCGGCCGGTCCGGCAGGACGAGGTCGGGCCGGTCCGGGGGCGCGGGCGCGAGCGCCGGGTCGGAGCGGGTGGCGACGACGGCGGCGGCGAACAGGGCCGTGACGACGCCGAGCAGCGCGAGCACGGTCACCACGCCGTCGATCCTGGCACGCCGGCGGTCCTCGCCGCCCCGGGCACCTTCGTCACGAGGCTGCCGCTGACGGCACGCGCGCGTCGCCGTCCTGGACGCTCGGGGTCTCGGCCCGCAGGCCGTGCCCTCACGGCTCGGCCTCGAGCACCTCTTCCGGCGCGGGCGTGTACGGAGCAGGTGCGGCCAGACCGGCCTCGACGAGGTCGAGCGACTCGGGCACCGACGCCGCCCACCGGAGCGCGTCGACCGCCGCGGGGCGCACGAACCCGCGCTCGACCAGCAGCGCGACCTGCTCGCGCAGCGGAGCGAACAGCCCGTCGACGTCGAGCACGACCACCGGCTTGGCGTGCATCCCGAGGGTGCGGGCGACCCACACCTCGAGCAGCTCCTCGAGCGTCCCGATGCCGCCCGGCAGCGCGAGGAAGGCATCGGACCGCGAGTCCATGAGGCCCTTGCGTGTGCGCATGTCGTCGACGACGAGCAGCTCGTCGGCGTCCCGGTCACCCACCTCGAGCTCGAGCAGCGCAGCCGGGATGACCCCGACGGTGCGTGCGCCGCCGGCACGCGCCGCCGTCGCGACCGCCCCCATCATCGAGACGTCGCCGCCGCCCGAGACGAGCCCGTGGCCGCGCCGGGCGAGCTCGGCGCCGACGTCGGCCGCCAGCGCCACGTACCGGTCGTCGATGCGGCTGGACGAGGCGCAGAAGACGCAGACGGCGGCCACTCAGCCGCCGTCCTGGCCGCCCGGACGCTCCTCGCCGGTGGCCGGCGGGCGGCTGCGGTCGGGCCGCGCGGCGTCGGCCGCCTCGATCGTCCGCACGGCCTCGTCGACGTCGTCGGTCAGCCGGACGAGGTCGAGGTCGCGCGGCGAGATGAATCCGCCGCTCGCGAGCGTCGTGCGCAGCCAGTCGAGCAGCGGCGTCCAGTACTCCACACCCATGAGCACGATCGGGAACTGGTTGATCTTCCGGGTCTGCACGAGGGTCAGCGCCTCGAACACCTCGTCGAGCGTGCCGAAGCCGCCGGGGAGGCACACGAACCCCTGGCTGTACTTCACGAACATGGTCTTGCGCGCGAAGAAGTAGCGGAACTCGATGCCGAGATCGACCCACTCGTTGAGGTGCTGCTCGAAGGGGAGCTCGATGCCGAGCCCGACCGAGAGGCCACCGGCTTCCGACGCGCCGCGGTTCGCGGCCTCCATGGCGCCGGGACCGCCGCCCGTGATCACCGCCCAGCCGGCCTCCGCGAGCGCCGCGCCGAGCCGCCGACCCACCTCGTAGTGGGGATGGTCGCGCGGCGTGCGCGCGCTGCCGAACACGCTCACGGCGCGCGGCAGCTCGGCGAGCAGGCCGAAGCCCTCGACGAACTCGGTCTGGATGCGCAGCACCCGCCACGGGTCGGTGTGCACCCAGTCCGTGGGGCCGCGGGTGTCGAGCAGGCGCTGATCGGTGGTGGTGGCCTGAACCTGCCGACGCCGCAGCGTCACCGGGCCCCGCTGCTTCTCGGGCACCGACGACGTCGACAGCTCGGCCGGGTGCTCCGACAGCTTCCCGGCTGCGTCCGGCAGGCGCTCGGGGTCGATCGAGCCGAAGGGCTGCGCGCTGGACATGCGCAGGAACGTATCCGCCGGACGAGCAGTCACACCCGCCCCAGGCTCCCGGTCAGCCGGCGATGAACGCGTCCAGGGCCGCGGAGCAGAACGCCTTGAGGTCGTCCGGCTTGCGGCTGGTGACGAGCGTGCTGCTGCCGCTGCTGTCCACCACGACCTCCTCGTCGACCCACTCGGCGCCGGCGTTGCGCAGGTCGGTCCGCAGGCTCGGCCAGCTGGTCATCCGACGGCCGCGGACGACGTCGGCCTCGACCAGCGTCCACGGCGCGTGGCAGATCGCGGCCACCGGCTTGCCAGCGTCGAAGAACGCCTTGACGAGGGCGACCGCGCCGTCGTCCATCCGCAGCGCGTCGGGGTTCGCCACTCCGCCCGGCAGCACCAACCCGGCGAACTGCGTCGCGTCGGCGTCGTCGACCGTCACGTCGACGTGGAAGGTGCCGGCCTTGTCCAGGTGCTCGAACGCCTGAACCTCGCCGTCGGTGGTGGACACGAGCTTGGGCGTGCCGCCGGCCTCCTGCACCGCCTGCCACGGCTCGGTGAGCTCCACCTGCTCGATGCCCTCCGGGGCGACGAGGAAGGCGATGGTCTTGCCGCTCAGGTCGTGCGCCATGGGGATCGTCCCTTCGGGTGTCGGTCTGTCGGGTTCGGGAACGCCACTACCCACGACCGGAATGGACCGCACCCGCCGATTGCTTGTACCGTCAAGCAAGTCGTTGCAGCAGCAACCACCCGACCGAGAGGACCCTGCACATGTCCGACGTGAAGGTCAGCGTCATCTACTACAGCGCCACCGGAAGCGTGTTCACGCTCGCGCAGCAGGCCGTCGAGGCGGCCGAGAAGGCCGGCGCCGAGGTGCGGCTGCGCAAGGTGCGCGAGCTGGCTCCGAAGGAGGCCATCGAGAGCAACGAGGGCTGGAGCAAGCACGCGCTCGAGACCCAGGACGTGCAGGAGGCCTCGGCCGACGACGTCGTCTGGGCCGACGCCGTGGTCTTCGGGACACCGACCCGCTACGGCAACGTGGCCGCACAGCTCAAGCAGTTCCTGGACACCCTCGGCCCGCAGTGGGCGCAGGGCCAGCTGGCGAACAAGGTCTACACCGGCTTCGTGTCCACCGGCACCAAGCACGGCGGTCAGGAGACCACGCTGCTCGCGCTCTACAACTCGATCTACCACTTCGGCGGCATTATCGTGCCGCCCGGCTACACCGACCCGCTGAAGTTCGCCGACGGCAACCCGTACGGCGCCTCCCACATCTCGGCCAACGGGGCCAACCCGCCGCAGGAGCAGGACCTGGCCGCGGTGGCCTACAGCGCCACGCGCGCCACGGAGATCGCCGCGCAGCTCAAGCGCGGCGCCGCGTAGCACCCGGCGCGCCCGCCGCCGAACCGCGGCGCAGCCCCCGCCGGCCCGCGGCCGAGGCGCGGCCGAGCCGCGGCGCGGCGCGCACACCGAGCACTGACCGACGCCGGCCGCCCGTCGTGGCGGCCGGCGTCGGCGTCCCCCGGCCCCGACGGGAGCCCTCCCGACGGGCTCGCGCCCAGCCGGCCCCGACGGGAGCCCTCCCGTCGGGTTCGCGTACGGCCGGACGGGAGCCCTCCCGTCGGGTTCGCGTACGGCCGGAGCCGTCGGGAGCCCTCCGGTCGGTCAGGTCGTGACGGGCGCGGGCTGCTCGGGCGTGCGCGCGTCGGGCAGTGTGATGCTGCCGCCCATCGCGGCGTCCAGGGCGTACTGGTCGGCCGGATACGAGGCGAACCGGGTCACGCGACCGTCGGCGACCGTGAACGCGTGCATGCTGGTCGTGTCGATGCTGCCGCCCGGCAGGTCCGCCACGATGCGCGCCTGGGTCGTCACCGTGCCCGGGGCGATCTCGGCGACCCCGATCGGCTCCACGCGGAACGTCCCCGAGCTGCGCTCCACGAGCCTGCCGAAGAAGCCCAGCACGGCATCGACCCCGTGGTACGTGCCGGCGAGCGCGTGCCTGCCGGGCTCCACCCACTCGATGTCCGGCGAGAAGAGCTCCTGCAGCGTGTCCATGTCTCCGGCGCTGAAGGCGGCGTAGCCGCGCCTGACGATGCCGGCCGGCGTCTGGGTGTCGGTCTCGTCCAGGCCGTACTGGTCGGCGCTGTAGCCCCACACCTCGGTGGTGACGCCGTTCTCGCGCTGGAAAACCTGCACGAAGTCCTGATCGATGCGCCCACCCGGCATGTCCGCGGACAGGTGCACGAGGGCCACCACGCGGCCCGGCGACAGCTCGCTGCACTCCTTGAGCTCGGCCCGAACGGTGCCGCCGCTGCGCTCGAACAGCTCGAGGAAGTAGCCGATGACCGCGTCCCTGCCGCGGTAGTCCCCCGCCATGCTGCTGCGACCGGGGACGTGCCAGACGACGTCCGGCGACATCACCTCGCGGATCGCGTCGAGATCCCCCCTGGCGAAGTTCGCGTAGCCCTGCTCGATCATCTCGACGTCGTTCATGCCGCGCCTCCCCCGACGGGCGCTCGCCCGCCTCCGTGAGGCCGGAACGTAGACCTGCCCGGTTCGTGCGCCCATGGCCCGAAGGGGCTAGCCCAGGTACCGCCTCAGCACCTCGGTGCACCGGGTGACGAGTGCCGGGTCGACCCACTCCTCGCGGGTGTGCGCGAGGTTCGGGTCGCCGGGGCCGAAGTTCACGGCGGGCACGCCCAGCGCGGCGAACCGCGCGACGTCGGTCCAGCCGTACTTCGCCACCGGCTGCACGCCGACCGCCTCGACGAAGTGCGCGGCGGCGGGTGCGGTCAGCCCGGGGAGCGCGCCCGGAGCGCTGTCGGTCACCTCGAGCGACCAGCCGTCGAACACGTCGCGCAGGTGCGCCTCGGCGTCGGCCTCGCTGCGGTCCGGCGCGAAGCGGTAGTTGACGATGACGTCACAGGCGTCCGGCACGACGTTGCCGGCGACGCCGCCCTCGATGCGCACCGCGTTGAGGCCCTCGCGGTAGGTGCAGCCGTCGATCTCGACCAACCTCGCCTCGTACCGCACCAGCGTCGCGAGAACCGGGGCAGCCGCGTGGATCGCGTTCTCGCCGAGCCAGCCCCGCGCGCTGTGGGCCCGCCGCCCGGGCACCGAGACGCGCGCGCGCATGGTGCCCTGGCACCCCGCCTCGACCTGGCCGCTGGTCGGCTCGAGGAGCACGGCGAGGTCGGCGTCGAGCCAGTCCCGACGACTGCGGGCGAGGCGGCCCAGCCCGTTCCTGACCGCCTCGACCTCCTCGTTGTCGTAGAGCACGTACGTGACGTCGTACGCCGGGTCGGGCAGCGTGGCGGCCAGGTGCAGCAGCACGGCGTCACCGCTCTTCATGTCGCTGGTGCCGCAGCCGTACAGCCGGTCGCCGTCGCGCCGGCTCGGCAGGTTGCCGGCGACGGGCACCGTGTCGAGGTGGCCGGCCAGCAGCACCCGCCGTCCGCGACCGAGCTGCGTGCGCGCGACGACGGCGTCCCCGTCGCGCTCGACCTGCAGATGGGGCAACGCGCGCAGCGCCTGCTCGACGAGGTCGGCGAGGTGCGCCTCGCCGCCGCTGACGCTCTCCACGTCGACGAGCGCGGCGGTGAGGTCGACCGGATCGGCGGCGAGGTCGAGCGTCATGCCGGCGCTACGCGCTCGATCACGGCGCGACGCCGTGCTCGCGCAGGACGTCGTTGAGCGCCAGCTTGTCGTGCTCCTGGCCCGGCTCGAGGTAGCGCAGCACGAGCAGGCACGGCATCCCGAACTCGCCGCCCGGAAAGCTCTTGACGCGTGACGAGCCGACGCAGACGGCGCGCTCCGGCGCCACCCCGCGCGCGAGCTCGTCGCCGGTCTCGGCCTCGAACACGCGGGTGCTCGCGGTGAGGATCGCGCCGGCCCCGAGCTTGGCGCCGCGCCGTACCCGCGCACCCTCGACGACCATGCAGCGCGACCCGATGAAGGCGTCGTCCTCGACGACGACCGGCGCGGCCTGCGGCGGCTCGAGCACGCCGCCGATGCCCACGCCTCCCGACAGGTGCACGCCCCTGCCGATCTGGGCGCAGGAGCCGACGGTCGCCCAGGTGTCGACCATCGAGCCGCTCCCGACGTAGCCGCCGATGTTCGTGTAGCTGGGCATGAGCACGACGCCCGGCTCGAAGTGCGAGCCCCACCGCGCGATGGCGCCGGGCACCACCCGCACGCCCTCGAACCGCGTCTTGAGCGGCACCCGGTCGTGGAAGCGGAAGTCGCCGGCCGAGGACTCCCGCATCTCGAGCACCTTGAACGCGAGCAGGATCGCCCGCTTGGCGCGCTCGTCGACCACGACGTCGTCGCCCACGACCTGCGCCACGCGCGCCTCACCGGCGTCGAGCTGGTCGACCGCGGCGACGACCTGCTTGCGGGCGTCCTCGTCGGCGGGCGACAGCTCGGAACGGCGCTCCCAGAGCTCGTCGACGACAGGGCTGATCGGGCTCTCGGTCATGCCACCCACCCTACGGACGCAGGAGCGGACCGACCACGAGGACGGCGGCTGCGGCCGCCGCTGCTGCCACCGCGTAGCCGACCGCCCACGAGCTCGCGCTGACGACCAGCGCCAGCAGCGGCGGCGTGACGGCCGCCGACAGCGCCACGGCAGTGTTCTGCGTGCCGAGCGCCGCTCCGGTGCGGCCGGCGCCGGCGAGCTCGCCGACGGCCGTGAACGCCAACCCGTTCCAGCTGATCGCGACGATCCCGGCCACGACCAGCAGCGGGACGACGACGCGCGTGCCGGCCGCCGCCAGCACCGACACGACGACGAACAGCCCGCACGTCGTCGCGGCGATGCGCCGCAGCGGCTCCAGCCGGCTGCCGACGCGATCCGACCACCGCCCCGCGACGACCCGTCCCGCGCCGCCGCCGAACTGGACGGCAGCCAGCACCAGGGCCGCCGTCGCGATCGCGAACGCCTGCTCGTCGACGAGGTAGACGACGACGAACGCCACCACCGCGAACTGCGGGACGACGAGCAGCGCCGAGACCGCGCTGAGCCGGCGGATGCGCCCGTCCCGCAGCGGCGAGCGGCCGCGAGCGCCGGTGGCCACGACCTGCTGCGGCGCCTCGCGCACGAGCGCGGCGACCACGACCGCCGAGACGCCCGCCGCCGCCGCCATGACCAGGAATGCGGCGTCGAGCCCGCGCGCGGCCGCGAGCGGAGGCAGCACCGCAGCAGCGAGCCCGGCGCCCACCGGCAGGGCGGTCTGCCGCACTCCCATCGCGAACCCGCGCTCGGCCGGCGGGAACCAGCCCATCACCGCCCGCCCGCTCGCGGCGTTGACGCTCGCGCATGCGGCGCCGGTGAGGGTGAGCCACGCCATGAGCGGTCCGACGGTCGTGGTGGTCGTCACCGCGACCAGCGCGACGACGACGAGCAGCAGGCCCGCCGTCATCACCAGCCGCTCGCCGAACCGGTCGGCCGCCGCGCCCCAGAGCAGCAGGGTCGCGACCAGCCCGATCGTCACCGACGCGAGCAGCACGCCGAGGCCGGTGAGGTCGAGGCCGTACTCGCTGCGCAGCTGCGGCGCGAGGCCCGGGAGCGACTGCAGCACCGCCGCGGACGACGCCTGCGCGACGACGCCGGCCGCCAGGACGACCCAGCGGTACCGGCTCGTCACCCGAGGTCGGCGAGGCGCGCGACCGCGACCTCGGCCAGCGCGTCGGTGACGGTGAGCGCCAGCCGCACGTGCCGCTCCCCCGCCTCGCCGTAGAACGCGCCCGGTGCGACGAGCAGCCCCACGTCGGCGAGCCCGGCGACGGTGTCCCAGCACGGCTCGTCCCGGGTGCACCACAGGTAGAGCCCGGCCTCCGAGTGGTCGACCCGGAAGCCGGCCGCCTCGACCGCCGGCGCGAGCAGCGCGCGGCGGCGCCGGTAGCGCTCCTTCTGCTCGGCGACGTGCGCGTCGTCGGCCAGCGCCGCGACGAGCGCGGCCTGCAC
Source organism: Mycobacteriales bacterium (assembly GCA_035554015.1). Classification (GTDB taxonomy): domain Bacteria; phylum Actinomycetota; class Actinomycetes; order Mycobacteriales; family SCTD01; genus DATLGD01. The sequence continues at coordinate 89 of DATMJH010000356.1, read as the reverse complement.
CGGCGACGGCGTCAGGAGCCCGAGGTGCTTGCGCGCCTCGACGAGCACCGCGACGGCGTCGCCGGTGCAGGCCGCGCTCGTCGCGGCGC
>DATMJH010000355.1:0-4173 GCA_035554015.1 Mycobacteriales bacterium | reverse complement strand
GCTACGTGCTCGACCATGACGACCGAGACGCCCGCGCGGTTGATCTGCCGGACGCGGATGAACACCTCGTCCTGCAGGGCGGGGGACAGGCCCGCGGACGGCTCGTCCAGCAGCAGCACCGACGGGCTGGGCATGAGGGCGCGGCCCATCGCCACCATCTGCCGCTCGCCGCCCGACAGCGAGCCGGCCCGCTGCTTGCGACGCGAGGCGAGAGCGGGGAACAGCTCGGCGACGTACTCGAAGCGCTCGTTGAACTTCTTGGGCTCGTTGTAGAGCCCCATCTGCAGGTTCTCCTCGATGGTGAGCCGAGGGAACACGTTGTTGGTCTGCGGGACGAAGCCGACGCCGAGCTTCACCAGCTGGTGAGCCTTCATGCCGGTGATGTCCTCGCCCCGCAGCGTGATGCTGCCCTCGCGGACGTCGACGAGGCCGAACAGTGCCTTCAGCAGCGTCGACTTCCCGGCGCCGTTGGGGCCGATGATGCCGACGAGCTCGCCGTCCTGGCAGTACAGGTCGCAGCCGTTGAGGATGTTGATGCCCGGCAGGTAGCCGGCGACGAGCTCGTCGACCCGCACCAGCGCGCCCTCGGCGTGCCGGCTGTGGTCGCGGCGGACGGCGTCGGCGGCCTCCTGCGTCTGCTTCTCGGCGTCGGCCTTGGCTCGGCCCAGCGGCGTGCTCATGCGTCGTCGCCCTTCTCGCCCCGTGCCTCGCGCGCCTCGGCCTCATGGATGGCGGCCGCCTTCTCGAGCACCTCCCGCTCCTCCTCCGGCGTCAGGTCGGAGTCGTGGTGCGCGCCGAGGTAGGCGTCGATGACGGCGGTGTCGGACATGACGGTGTCGGGCGGCCCCTCGGCCACGATCCGACCCTGCGCCATGACGACGACCCAGTCGCTGATGTCACGCACCATGTCCATGTCGTGCTCGACGAAAAGCACCGTCATGCCGCGCTCACGCAGGTCCTTGACATGCCCGAGCAGTGACTGGGTCAGGGCGGGGTTCACGCCGGCCATGGGCTCGTCGAGCATGACCAGCTCGGGCTCGACCATCAGCGCCCGCGCCATCTCGAGCAGCTTGCGCTGCCCGCCGGACAGGCTGCCGGCGTAGTCGTCCTTCTTCGCGTCGAGCTTGAAGCGCTGCAGCAGGTCCATGGCGCGCTCGTCGATCGAGTTCTGCTGGCCGCGCCAGATGCCGGGCACGAGGGCGCGGAAGAAGTTCTCGCCCTTCTGGCCGGTGGCGCCCAGCCGCATGTTCTCCAGGACCGACAGCCGGGACAGCGCCTTGGTCAGCTGGAACGTGCGGACCATGCCGAGCCGCGCGACCCTGTGCGCCGGCACGCCGGCGAGGTTGCGTCCGCCGAACGACCACGTGCCCGAGTTCGGCCGGTCGAAGCCGGTGAGCAGGTTGAAGAAGGTCGTCTTGCCGGCGCCGTTCGGCCCGATCAGCGCGGTGATGGCGCCGCGCTGGACCTCGAGGTGGTCGACGTGCACCGCGGTGAGGCCGCCGAAGCGGCGGACGACGTCGTCGGCCACGAGGATCGGGTCGGGCTTGGCCACGCCGGGCCGCGGCTCGAGGCCGGCGAGCGCGGCGGGGCCCGTCCTGGTTCCGGTGGTGCTGCCACCGCCCGAGCCGGCGGCAGTCGTGTCAGCGGCGGGCATCGAGCTGCAGCTCCTTCTTGTCTCCGATCAGGCCCTGCGGGCGGAAGATCATGAGCAGCATGAGGCCGGCACCCACCAGGATGCCGCGGATCACACCCACCTGGTTCTCGTTCATGATCCAGGTCGGGATGACGTCGGCGCGGATCCCCTGCACCAGGAAGTTCTCGAAGAACACGAGCAGCCCGATGAACAGGATGGATCCGAGCACCGGTCCGAGGATGCGGGCGGTGCCGCCGAGGATGAGGCAGGTGTAGGCGAAGAAGGTCAGCAGCGTCGAGTAGTTGTCAGGCTGGATGGAGGAGTTCGCGAGCGCGAACATGAACCCGCCGAGCGCGCCGATGAGGCCGCCGAGGACGAGCGACTGCATCTTGTAGCTCACGACGTTCTTGCCGAGGCTGCGGACGGCGTCCTCGTCCTCGCGGATCCCCTTGAGCACCCGTCCCCACGGGCTGCGCATGAGCGCCCAGACCAGCAGCGAGGAGAGCACGACCAGCGTCCACCCGACGGTCAGCAGCCAGAGCCGGTTGGCGCTGTACTCGAACGGACCGATGTCCATGCCGCTGTCGAACGGGTTGAGCGAGTAGAAGCCGCGGGCGAAGCCGGTCAGCCCCGACGAGCCGCCGGTGACGTCGCGCAGCGCTGCGGACCTCGCGACCAGCCGGATCACCTCTGACGAGGCGATCGTCACGATGGCGAGGTAGTCGGCGCGCAGTCTCAGCGTCGGGATGCCGAGCAGCACCGCGAGCACCACGGCCAGGCCCAGTCCCAGCAGGACGGAGACGCCGAACGGCAGCTCCAGGTAGGTGACGCCGACGCCGAGGCCGTAGGCCGCGATGGCGAGGAAGCCGACCTGGCCGAAGTTGAGCAGGCCGGTGTAGCCGAAGTGCAGGTTGAGGCCGATGGCCGCCAGCGCGAGGACGAGCGCCTCCGCGTTCAGGAGCGCGCCCGCCGTGTTGCTGAAGATGACGCCGAAGTCCATGGGTCAGCCCACCCGCTCAGCTCGTCCGAGGATCCCCTGCGGTCGCACGACGAGGATGACGATCAGGATCACGAGGGCGCCGACGTTCTGGAGCTCGGCGGGGATCACCAGGGTCGAGACCTGCGTGAAGATGCCGATGACCAGGCTGCCGACCAGGGCGCCGAACGCGGTGCCCAGGCCGCCGAGCACGACGCCGGCGAACAGCAGCAGCAGGATGTTGAAGCCGAGCAGCCAGCTGACCTGCTGCGTGAGCGCGAGGAAGACGCCGCCGAGGACCGCGAGCGCCGAACCCACCATCCAGACGACGTTGACGACGCGCTCGACGTCGATGCCGGAGGACGCCGCCAGCGACGGGTTGTCGGCGACGGCCCGGGTCGCCTTGCCGAGGCGGGTGCGGGTCAGCCCGAGGCCCACCAGCGTGAGCACGATGATCGAGACCGCCATGATCGTGAGGTCGCGGAGCGTGATGTTGAACGGCAGGCCCTCGATGGGCCGCTGGATCGCGTACTGGCCGTAGGACCGCGACGCGCCGCCGAAGAAGTACAGGTACAGGTAGCGCGCGACCAGTGCGAGGCCGATGCTCACGACCATCGCGGCGATCAGGCCGGTGCCGCGCTTGCGCATCGGGCGCCACAGCCCGCGGTCGAGCAGGCCGCCGAGCAGGCCGCCCAGCCCCACGGCCAGCAGGGTGGCCGGGATGAGGTTCATCCCGATGGTCTGGTTGAAGATGTAGGCGAGGATCGCGCCGCCGGTGACCATCTCGCCGTGTGCGAAGTTCGTCAGGCCGGTCGTGCCGAAGATCAGCGACAGCCCGATCGCCGCCATGGCGATCACCAGGCCGAACTGGATGCCGCCGACGAGCAGCTGCAGGAACCGGTCGAACTTCGTGTTGCTCGAGCGGGTGCTCTCGCCGAGCCGGAAGATGGCCGGTGCTCGGGCGCCTTGCCGGACGGTGACCTCGATCTCGTCGCCGTCCTCGTTGCGCAGCTCGACGCCGTCGGGGAGCGTGTCGGTGTCGAGGATGACGGTGTACTCGCCGGGTTCGTCGACCTCGATGAAGAAGACGCCTCGCTCGTCGCTCTGCTCCTCGCCGATCTCCTCGCCGTCCTGCTCGACCCGGATCGTGACCCCCTCGACGGGCTGGCCGGCGTCGGAGAGGGTGCCCCGGATGCCCTGGCTCGAGTCCTGGGCCAGCGCAGGAGCGGCGGTGCCCAGCAGCACCCCCAGCAGCAGCGGCAGCGCGGCGACGACGGCGAGCACCCGCCGTGCGCGGTGACCTGGCGGCCGAGGGGGCAGGAGTGGAAGGTCCGGCGGGGGGGACGTCCCCACGGGCGCTCCTTCGTGGTCGGCCGGCGCGCAGCCGCAGCGTCGGCCACCACGGGTTCACCGTGGGGACACGTGCGGTACGCCGGGTGTGTCGGCGGGGGCTACTCAACCACGGGTGCACGGCGCCTGCGCGGAGCCGACACCAGCCGTGACCGGACTGTTGGCCGGACGCGAGCAGTTCGCCGGGACGCTACGGGCGAACCGGACGCAAGGT
>DATMJH010000354.1:0-13984 GCA_035554015.1 Mycobacteriales bacterium | reverse complement strand
GCTTGAGCCAGGCCGCCTTGTAGACGGCGTTGCGGCACGCCTGGTAGTTGATCTCCATCTCGGCGAGCTTGTGCGCGATGACCTGGAAGTGGGCGATCGGCTTGCCGAACTGCTCGCGCTGCTTGGCGTAGCGGATGCACGAGTCGATCGTGTTGCGCATCCCGCCGATGATCCCGGCGAGCATCACGGTGCGCTCCCAGTCGAAGCACTCGAAGGCCACCCGCCACAGCGCCTCGCCCTCGACCGACAGCACGTTCTCGGCCGGCACCCGGCAGTCCTGCAGGTGGATCTCGGCGGTGGGGCTCGAGCGGCAGCCGAGCTTGTCGAGCTCACGGCCGACGACGAACCCGGGCGTCCTGGTGTCGACGACGAACGCCGTCGGGCCCTTGTCCGTCTTGGCGAGCACGTTGCAGACGTCGGCGATCGGCCCGTTCGTGATGAAGATCTTCGTGCCGTTCAGCACGTAGTGGTCGCCGTCGCGCACCGCCGTCGTCCGGATGGCGGCCGAGTCGCTGCCGGCCTCCGGCTCGGTCGACGCCCACGCGCCCATGAGCGAGCCGTCGCACAGCCCGGGCAGCCAGCGGCGCTTGAGCTCCTCGCTGCCGTGCAGCCAGATCGGGACGGCGCCGATCACCCAGTGCGCGCCCAAGCTCAGACCGAGCCCGCCGTCGCGGCCGCCTTCGCCGAGCGCCTCGTTGACCAGGCAGCAGTCGAGGATCGAGCCGCCGGACCCGCCGTACTCCTCGGGGATCGGCATGCCCGCGACGCCGGCCTCGGCCAGGCGCTTCCACACCTCGTCGTCCCAGCGGCCGTCCTTGTCGCGCTCGGCCGCACCCGGCGCCACCACCTGCTCGGCGAGGCGCTTCATCGAGGCGTAGAGCTGCTCCTGCTCGGGCGTGAGGGTGAAGTCCACGCCGCGAGGTTAACGCCTGTTCACGCCCGGATGACCTCGATCAACCGCTCGACCGGCTCCGCCTTGTCGACGAGCTCGACGGCGCCGCGCACGAGCGCCCGGTCGCGCACGTGCGGGTCGTTGCACCACATGACGACGCGCGCCTCGGGACACGCCTGCCGGATCAGCGGCAGCGCGTCGAGGCCGTCCATCGTCGGCATCGAGTTGTCGAGGACGACGACGTCCGGCCGCAGCTCGGCCGCGAGCTCGACGCCGTCCCGACCGTCGGCAGCCGCACCGACCACCTTCAGGTCGTCGACGCCGTCGACGGCGATCTCGAGCCAGTGCCGCATCTGCGCGTTGTCCTCGACGTGCAGCACCCGCAGCACGACGGGCCCGTCCCGGCTGGTCATCCGTCGCCCCGCTCTCGGGGCGGCCGCTCCGCCCGTCGCCGGACTATGCACCAGCGCGGCAGCCGCGGAAGGTCTCCCACCGCCGGTGCAGCCGCGAGTCCATCCGTTCGGAGGAGGACATCCGGCGCAAGGCGGACACAACCGCCGTCAGCGGGAGAGCGCGGCCACGATGAGGACGGCGACGAGCAGCGCCAGCAGCAGCAGTCCGACGTCCGCGCCGTGGCTCCTGGCCAGCTCCTTGACGCCGCGCCGCGGCTCGCGCCGCGGCCGGCGGGAGCGCGGAGGCGACGGCGGGGGGCCGACCGGACGCGACGGTCCGCGCCGGGGTGCGGGCCGGGCCGCCGGCGCGGCCGCGGGCGGCGGTGGCGCGGGCGGCGGTGGAGACGGCGAACCGGACGGCGAACCGGACGGCGAACCGGACGGCGAAACGGACGGCGGCGCGAGCGGCGGGTCGGGCTCCACCGCCGGGGTGTCGACGGGCGACGGGGTGCTCCACGCCGCGGGCACGGCCGGCGGGTCTGGCGCAGGCGGCGGCGGGCCAGGTGGCGGACGCTCGCCCGCCACCTGCGACGTCGTCAGCGCCGGGCGCTCCCAGGCACTCTCCCCGGCCGCCGGCTCGACCGACGGCGACGGCTCCTGTCCCGCCTCCCCGCCGCGCCGCCAGTCACGGCCGTCGCCGGCGGCCGGCGGCGCGGCGTCAGCGTGGCGTCGCCGTCGTCGAGGCGGGTCCACCGCGCCGCGCCGACGTGGTGCCGGTGCCGGTGCCGGCGCCGGGTCGTCGCGTGCGACGTCGTCCCACCACGATCCGCCGCGGGGGGAGTCGTCGCGGTCGGGCATCGCGACGCTCAGCGCCCGCTGGCGACCAGCGCCACGTAGGCGAGCAGCAGGACGCCGAGCGTCAGCACGACCAGTCCGGCGTCCTGCGCGCGGCGGAGCCGACGCTGCCGCCGCTCCCACTCGGCGCGGCGGCGCTCGAGGTCGGGCTGCTCAGCGTCCACGCGGCGGAGTGTGCCAGAACGGCCGGGGCGTCCCGGGCAGGCGGGGCCGTCAGCCGCGGGGGTACGCCCAGTCGCGGCCGCGACGCCGGTCGGGCTGCTGCGGCAGCACCGTCCGGCTGGCCGTCAGCGGGTCGGCCGGCAGCCGCGCAGGGTCGGCGGACGGCCGCGCAGGGTCGGCGGCGCGAGGCCTCGGCACGTCGTCGCGCACCGTTCCGCTGCGCCGCCGGACGCCGTCGGCGCCACGGTCGTCGGCGCGCACGGACCAACGCCAGCCGCAGGACGCGCAGGTGACGAAGCGCGCCGGCGGCGAGCAGTACTCCCTGCGCAGCCGCTCGACGAGGTTGCGGGAGAACCGCGCCTCGCCCAGCGAGAGCGATCCCTCAGCGCCGCAGACGGTGCAGGAGCCCTCGGCAGGTCCGAGCGCGTGCCAGACGGCGGTGGGCATGCCGGTGGCTTCGGCAGCTCGGGCGCCGCGCTGAAGCGGCTACTTCTGCCCCTCGTACAGCTTGTAGACCACGTACACCGCGAACCAGGCGACGAACAGGAACACCAGGACCAGGATGCCGGTGTAGACCGCCTCGAGCACCGGGCTGCCGCCTCTCGTCACGAACGCCGTGGACGGGACGAGCCTACCGACGTGGAGGATGGATCACATGTCGCGCTCGCTCGTCGTCAAGCTCACCTCCGGCGCGGAGTCGCCGGAGCGGTGTGCCCAGGCATTCACCGTCTCGGCGGTCGCGGCGGCGTCCGGCGTGGCGGTGTCGCTGTGGCTCACCGGCGAGGCGTCCTGGTTCGCGCTGCCCGGCCGCGCGGAGGACTTCGAGCTCCCGCACAGCGCGCCGCTGCACGAGCTGCGCGACGCCGTCCTCGCGACCGGCACCCTGACGCTGTGCACGCAGTGCGCGGCGCGGCGCGGCATCGAGGAGTCGCACGTGCTGCCCGGCGTGCGGCTGGCAGGTGCGGCCGTCTTCGTCTCCGAGGCGACCGGCGACGGCGCGCAGGCCCTGGTCTACTGACCGGCGTCCACTGACCGGTCCGCCGGCCGCGCCGGCTTCGCGGAACAGCCGTTGCGTGGCGGTGGAGTCAGGTACACATGTCCTCGTGAGCACGTTCGCCCAGACCCGCGACGCGATGTGCGCCGAGTTCGCCGCTGCCGTCGAGGAGCGCGACTGCTCGCGCGTCGTCGCCGCCGCGGTCTGGCTGCGCACGACCGGTCTGCCGCTGCTGGACATCTACGAGCAGCTGCTCGTCGCGGCGCTGCGGTCGTTGCCGGCCTACGCCCGCACACCCGCCGAGCACGTGCACTTCTTCGAGCTGCAGCAGTGCGTCCGCGACATCGTGGCGCGACTGTCGGACGGAGGTCACTCCGGCACCCGCGGCCAGGTGCTGGTCGTGGTCCCGGAGGGGTCGCACTGGGTGCTCGGCACCGCGCCGCTCACCCACCTGCTCACCGACGCCGGCTTCGACGTCGTCACCTCTCCCGACCTCGGGCTCGACGACGTCGAGCCGCTGCTGGAGGGGCTCGACGAGCCGGTCGGGCTCTGCCTGGCGCTGCACTCGCTGTCGAGCGTGCCCCGGGCCCGGGAGGTCGTGCGAGCGGTCCGGGCCGGCCACCCCCAGGTGCGCGTGCTGGTCGGCGGTCTCGCGCAGGACGGCGCGCCCGACCTCGCCGGGCTCGTGGGCGGCCACACCACCATCCGGACGCTGCGCGAGACGCTCGACGCCCTGACCGGCGGCGACAACCCGCTCAGCCCGCGCGAGCTCGCCGTGCTGCGGTGCGTGGCGCAGGGCATGAGCAACCCCGACGCCGGCCAGCACCTCGGCGTCGCCGCGGCCACGGTCAAGACCCACCTGGACCGGGTGTACGCCAAGCTCGGCACGAGCGACCGCACGGCGACCGTCGCGCTCGCCATGCGGCGCGGCTGGATCGAGTAGCTCGCTCCAGCCGCGGCCGCCGGCGGTGCGGCTACGGGACCTTCGGCGCGACGGTGTACTCGACGGCGGCGCCGTACACGGTGCCCAGCGTCGCGTTGGTCGGGACGGTGACCTGGTAGGCGGTGCTGAACGTCGTCGTCCCACCGCCGCTGGCCGCCGACGCGCCGGCGACGTTGACCGACGTCTGGTCGTCCACCTGGACGAAGCTGCCGGCGGTGTAGCTGCGGGTGCCGGTCAGGACGGTCGACAGCGTCTCGGCCGTCTTCACCTTCACGTTGTCGTCGCCGACGGAGACGACCGGGGTGACCACCCCGGCGAGGGTGACGGAGCCGACGGGGTTGACGTAGCGGGCGGTCACGTCCCAGCCGCCCGTCGTGCCGCGGGTGTCGCTGACGGTCATGGCGCCACCGACCACCTCCGTGGTGGACCCGATGACGGTGTTCACCGACGCGGTCGGCAGCACGCCGCCGGTGATGTCCAGGCTGCCGACCGTGGCGGTGGTCAGCACGGTGTCGGTCGCCGACGTCGCGGCGGTGGCGGCGGGGGCGGCTGCCAGTGCGGCCAGAGCCGCGAGGACGAGGACGGGGGCGCGACGCATGGGAGGTTCCTCCGGGCAGTGGACAATGTCACCTAGTTCTCGTCACCGCCTGCACGCGGACTCATCGCTCTCTCGGGTGGTTCTGCTCTGGTCAGGAGTGACCAGGCCCGTCGGCATCCGGCACCGCGCGCTGCTCCCTTCGCCGCCGCAGCCCGCGCAGCAGCAGGAGCAGCAGCGCCGCGACCAGCAGGACCAGGAACAGCAGCGCGAGCACGAACGGCCACGGGAGCCACGACGTCCTCAGCTCCTGTCGGGCGTCGCCCCGGGGTGACCGCAGCTCCACCGACACGGTCGCCGGACCGAGGGGACGGCGGACGCACGGCAGCTCGGCGTCGCGGGCCTCCCCCGCGCCGACGACACCCGCCGGCAGTCGAGCCGACCGCTCGTCGCTGCCGACCAGCCGGTCGACGTGCACCTCGGCCACCGGGTCGACCGGGTCCTGGCTGTCGTTGCGGTAGCGGATGATCGGGCACAGCTGGTCGCCGTCGGTCTGCAGCTCGACGTCGTCGAGCTGCAGCCGGCCGCCCGGCGTGCCGCGGCCGGGCGTCGTGCCCGGCGGCGCGCCGGCGACCTCCAGCACGACGGGCATCGCGTACCGCGTCGTGACCGAGACCGCTGCTTCCTGGCCGGAGACCGGTTCCGCGACGATCCCGCCGACGTACGAACCGGCCTGGGCGCCGGCGGGCACGCGCAGCTCGAACGACAGGCTGGCGCGGCCCCGAGGCGGCAGCGTCACGCGGTCGAGCGACAGCGTCGTCCACGCCCCCACCTGCGCCTGGGGCGACCGCCGTGAGCTGTAGCCGTACCCGCCGCCTGCTGCCGGGCTCGCGTCGACAGCGAACAGCAGCAGCTCCCGCTGCACGTCACCGGCGTTGACCACGACGACCTGGTCGCCGACGACGGCGCCGGCCGGCACCGTGCCCAGCTCCAGGTACTGCCCGCTGCTGCTGCGGTACGGGCTGTCCGCGGTCGGCAGCACCGACACGCCACGAACGTCCGGACCGGCCGGGGCCTGCTGCGCCGCTGCGACGGGCACCGGCAGCGCGATCAGGGCCGCGAGGACCGCCGGCAGGAGTCGCACGTGCGGGAGCGTAGACGCCGCGGGGGCGCGCTGAAGTCGTGACGGCGGCACGCCGATGCCTCCGGGAGAGGGAGGTGGAGGCGTGCGACGAGCGGCGGCGGCTGCGGCCGGTCTCGCGGCTGCCCTGGCGCTGGCCGCGGACGCCGCCGGCACGTCGTCCAGCAGCGTGCCGACCAGCGTGGCGGCGCACCGCGCGACGACGGTCACCGGCGCCACCATGACGTCGCTGTCGTACACCGTGGTCGGTGACAGCATCACGACCGTGACGGCGCGGCTGCGCGGCGTCGGCCTGCTCGGCAAGACCGTGCGGGCGGGGTTCGGCGCCGGACCGTCGGTCATCTGCACCGCCGGCGTCCTGACCGTCCTCGACGTGGTGACCGGCCTCGGCGAGGCCGACTACACGTGCACGGGACTGCTGGAGGACGCCGACCGCCCGCGGTCGCTGCTCATCACCGCCTCCTGACGGTCACGCGCCGAACAGCTGCCGGACGACGGCGTCGCGGGGCATCGGCACCGCGACCGGCGGGTCAGCGGCGGTGCGCCCGGCGCTGACGCAGCGGTACACCACCTGGCCCTCGAGCACGTACAGCGTGCGGCTGCCCCGGTCGTGCAGGACCGGCCGGCCGTGGCGGGCCGCGAGCTCGCGCAGCTCCGCGGCGCAGACCAGGTCGGCGACGACGGCCGACGCCGGCACGTCGACGGAATCGACGTGCAGGAACATCGGCAGGGAGGCCGGCGGCCCGGGCGTGGTGGGCGCCGGGTCCGCCGGGGCCGGAGGACGTGCCCCGCCCCCTGTGCGGTCACGGCGGTCGGCGACCAGCAGGAACAGCGCCGCCGCGACGATCAGCAGGTTCACCGGCCGGACGAGCCAGGACAGCACCGTGCCGCCCCGGGGGACCCGGAGGACGAGCTTGCCGAGGACCTGCTCGTCGGTGACCCGGTCCGGGTCGACGAAGTCGTTGTCGTCGCCCCGGAACCGGTAGCGGCCGTCCTCTTCCTCGACGATCCGGTGCATGACGATCTGCTTGACCTCCTCGCTGCGGAAGGCCGCGACGTCACCCACGGCGTAGTCGTCAGCGGCGCGCAGGACGGCCAGGTCGCCGGCCTGCCAGGTCGGCGCCATGCTGCTGCCCGAGGTGACGACGTAGGTCATCGCGCCTCCCCAGCGCTGCGGCCAGAGCACGACCGCCGCGACGGCGAGCAGGAGCCACGCGACGGCGTGGAGGCTCCGGCGCTTGCTCACGACCACTCCTTCGACACGACGGCGGCCCGGGTGAACACCCGGGCCGCCGTCGTCACCTCTGCGCCGGTTACGCGTCGTACACCGTGAGCGCGAGGCCGTCGAAGGAGGCGATCTCCTGCGCTGCCGTGAAGGTGCACGTGATGGTGCTGTTGGTGAGGTAGGTGACGGCGCACGTGTTCGTCGCGGTCGTCACGTCGCTGCCGCCGTTCTTCAGCGTCATCTTCGCCGTCTTCAGCGAGAGATCGCCGTTGGCGGTGAACACGACAGCCGTCACCTTGCTGCTGTCGGTGTCGGTCGCGTCCAGCGTGTAGGCGATGTCCGTGACCGTGGCGCCGGTGACCGTCGCCGAGCCGTAGCCCGCGGTGCTGCTCGGCACCGTGTTGCCGGCCGTGAAGGCGCCGGCACCGGAGACGGCCAGGCCGGCCAGGAGAGCGACGCCGAGAGTGCGCTTGCGCATGGAGGAACCTCTTCCGAAGTCAGCGGCGGGGGGTGCTGGTCCTGGCGGACCAGCCGCTGTGGAGGGGTTCGGGTAGTCACCTGCCACGCCTGAAGAGCCGAGCCGGGCCATCCGCAGGAATGGCTAGGAGTGACTAGGCCGACGGCTGTCGAGCACTCGCCGGCACTGCTCCGTCGGGCCCAACCGGTGCCACGGTCGTCCCGCTACGTCGCGCAGGTCCGCGATGTCCTCTCGGCCCCGGGCGGGCCAGTACCCGGCGCACGCACGAGGGCCCGTCCCCGAGCGTGCGGGGACGGGCCCAGGTGCTGCACCGTGGCTCCTCGAGAGCTGCCGGTCCCGGGACCGGCAGCTCTCGGCGCCCGGCAGAACACGTCTGCCAGGCGGACGCCTACGCCGGGACCTCCACGCGCGCCTCGACCGCCTGGCCCTTCTTCGCCGTCACCGGGGCGTCGACCGACTGCCCGGGCGCGAGCACCCGCAGCGTCCAGTCGCCCTCCGCCGCGTAGAAGCGGAAGTAGCCGGTCGCCGACGTCTGCACCTCGGCGGTGAACTCGCCGGTGCCGTCGAGCAGTCGCACGTACGCGCCCGGCAGCGGGCCGTCCGCGCGCCGCACGTGCCCGTGCACGACGGCCTCGGCCGCGCTCACCTCGAGCGGCGGCAGCTCGTCCTGGTCGGGGGCTCCGCACATCTCAGCTACCTCCGCGCTCGAGCTCGCTCCGCACGGCTCAGACGTCCTTCTCGACCGGGACGCCGACCAGCGAGCCGTACTCGGTCCACGAGCCGTCGTAGTTCTTCACGTCCGTCTCGCCGAGCAGCTCGTGCAGCGCGAACCAGGTGTGCGACGAGCGCTCGCCGATGCGGCAGTACGCGATGGTCGGCTTGCTGGTGTCCAGGCCGGCCTCCTCGTAGAGCTTGCGCAGGTCCTCGTCGCTCTTGAAGGTGCCGTCGTCGTTCGCGGCCTTCGACCACGGCACGTTGATCGCCGTCGGGATGTGGCCGGCCCGCTGCGACTGCTCCTGCGGCAGGTGCGCCGGCGCGAGCAGCTTGCCGCTGAACTCGTCCGGGCTGCGGACGTCGACGAGGTTCTTGTTGCCGATCGCCTCGACGGTCTCGTCGCGGAAGGCGCGGATGCTGGTGTCCTGCTCCTTGGCCGTGTACGAGGTCTTCTCGCGGGCCGGGACGTCCTTGACCAGCTCGCGCCCGTCCAGCTCCCACTTCTTGCGCCCGCCGTCGAGCAGCTTGACGGCGTCGTGCCCGTAGAGCTTGAAGTACCAGTAGGCGTAGGCGGCGAACCAGTTGTTGTTGCCGCCGTACAGCACGACGGTGTGGTCGTTGCCGATGCCCTTCTGCGACAGCAGCTCCTCGAACTGCTCCTTGTTCACGAAGTCACGGCGGACCTGGTCCTGCAGCTCGGTCTTCCAGTCGAGCTTGACGGCGCCCTTGATGTGGCCGTTGTCGTAGGCGGACACGTCCTCGTCGACCTCCACGAGGACGACGCTGTCGTCGTCGAGGTGGGTCTCGACCCAGTCGGCGTCCACCAGGACGTCTGCGCGGCTCATGCGGGTGCTCCTTCGCGGTTGCTCGTGATCTTTCGGATGGTCAGGTACATCTGGCAGCCCAGGCAGAAGCCGAAGGCCGCGTTGAGGAACGCCGCGCCGAGCGCGGCGGCGGTGGCGGCGACGAAGACCAGACCGAGCCCGGCGACGGCGCCGAGCAGGCCGACCGCGGCGAACGCCAGGCCGACGGTCTGCGCGAAGCGGACGGGCGCGGGGTCCTCGAGCTCGGCCGGGGGGCCGAGGCGCGGCCGGACGACCCGGCGGTAGAGCCCGCCGTACGGGTTGCGGTCACGGGCGCCGAGCGCGAACACGACGGCCTGCGCGGCGAGCAGCCAGGCGCTGCCGGTGATCAGGACGAGCGCCAGGACGAGCGTGGTGACGGCCGCGGCGAACCGCGGCCCTCTCGGGTCGATCATGGGTTTCCCTTGCTGCTGGAGAGCGGCCGCGGACGGGCCGCGCTGCTGGACGGAGACGGGGCTCAGACGCTCAGCAGGAGGGACACAGGCAGCTGCCCACGCGGCACAGGTCGACCGCGCGGCGCTTGACGAGCAGCGGCTGCATGGGCGTCACGGTACAGCGTCCGCGACGGCGGCGACGACCTCCGCCTTGCGCGGCTGCCCGACCGCCCGCGCCCGCACGCGCGCGTCGGCGTCGAGCACGAGCGTCGTCGGGGTCTTGCTGATGTCGAGCCGGCGCACCAGGTCGAGATGCTGCTCGGCGTCGAGCTCGACGTGCTTGACGCCGGGAAGCAGGGCCTCGACCTCCGACAGGATGCGGCGGGTGGCCCGGCACGGCGCGCAGAACGCCGAGGAGAACTGGAGCAGCGTCGCGCGCTCACCCGGGGTCTGGCCGAGCGTGGCCAGCACGGGGCGCAGGTCGTCGCCGTCGTGCGGGCCCGGGCCGGCGCGACGGGTACGGATGCGGCCGGAGCGGGCGCGGTGGGCCAGCCCGAACGCGGTGCTCAGCACGAGCACCGCGAGCACCACCCAGACGCCGGTCATACCGGCCTCAACACCGCACCCCCGCGCCGCCTTCCACCCACTTCCTGTCCCGCAGCAACATCAACCAAGGCTGGATGATGTTGCTGCGGGACAGGAAGTGCCGGCCTGTGGATGCCCGCAGCGGGACAGAGCTCGCCCGAGCCATCATCCGCCCGTGGGACCGCTGCGGCTGCCGGAGAGCCTCGCGCTGCGTGCTGTCGTCCAGTGGGGGGCCTTCACGAGACAGCAGGCGATCGAGGCAGGGCTCACCAGCGACGAGATCTGCCGCCGGCTGCGGTGCGGGCAGCTGACGGCGCTCAGGCGCGGTGTGTACGTACGGACCGAGGACATCCCGGACCCCGAGACCGACCCGAGGGGGCACCACCTGCTCCAGGCGACGGCCCGCTGGCTGGTCGTCGACGGAGACGTGGCCATCAGCCACACGTCGGCCGCTGCGGTGTTCGGCTGGCGCCTGCTCGACGGGCCTCCGGTCGAGCCGCAGCTGACCGTCGCCCGGTTGCCGGGGACGCCGCCGACCAAGCGGCGGGGGCTCTTCGAGGCGAGCCTGCCTCCGTCCGACCGCGTCTCGTTCGGTCCGGAGGTCGTCGTCACCTCGCCGGCGCGCTCTCTCGCCGACTGCGTACGGCACCTCGGACGGGACGCCGCCCTGGTGGTCGCCGACTCGGCGCTCGCGTCCGCCGTCCCGCGCGCGGACGTCCTCGAGGTGCTCGGTCGGTGCGAGCGCTGGCCCGGCGTCCTCGCCGCTCGCGACGTCATGCTCTTCGCCGACCCGCGCGCCGAGTCGGCGCTGGAGTCGCTCGCCCGGCAGTGGTTCCTGGAGCAGGGCCTGCCGCCGCCCGAGCTGCAAGCCCGTCTCCACCGGGACGGCCGCTTCCTCGGCCGGGTCGACTTCTTCTGGCCGGACGTGCGGACCGCGTGCGAGGTGGACGGCCGGTTGAAGTACGAGGACGCCGCCCCCTCACCGGAGCGCCGGCCCGGCCAGGAGCGCCGGCCCGGCCAGGAGCGGAAGGCGAACCCGCTGTTCGCGGAGAAGAAGCGCGAGGACATGCTCCGGAACGCCGGCGCCGAGGTGGTGCGCGGGTACTGGAGCGACGGCGCCGACCGCGGTGCCGCTCTGGCCGGCCGGCTGCGCGAGGCCTTCGAGCGAGGCGCAGCGCGCACCGACCCGCCTCGCTACCAGGTCACGACCACACCGGTCCTGACCGCCTGACGCGACTTCCTGTCCCGCAGCAACATCAACAAGCGCGGATGATGTTGCTGCGGGACAGGAAGTGCCGGATCAGCACCAGTCAGCGGCGCAGCGCCGGCGCCGTCAGCGCGCGGCGAGCACGACGCCGTCCGCCCGCGCGGTGAGCACCACCCCGTCGCGCGCGGCCGCCACGCCGGTCAGCCGCAGCCCGTACGGCAGCGCGCCGACGTCGAGCCGGAAGTCGAGCCGGTTGCCCAGCGCGCGCGACAGCACGGCGTCGGCGACGGTGCTGCCGACCTCGAACCGCTCCGCGGTCACCACGACCTCGCCGCCCTCCAGCGCCGGACGCGAGACGGCGGTCGCCTCCACGCCGCGCCCCAGCACCTGCACCCGCCCGGTCACCCGCACCCGACCGTCGCCGGTCGGCGCCACCCGCAGCCCGCGGGCGGCCAGCTGCGCGGCGACCGACGCCCACGGCAGCACCGCCCGACCGCTCAGCGAGTCGACCGGCACCGCGCTCACCCGCCCGCCGACCGCCTCCCCGAGCGGTACCGAGATCCCGCGCAGCTGCACGACGAACGCCCGCAACCGCACCTGCCCGGCCGGGACGTCGGCGGCCCGGACCACGACGTCCGCGTACCGCCCGCGCACGGCCTGGGTCAGGAACGGGAAGCCCCGCACCTCGACCTCCGGCCGGTCGGCCAGCCCGCCGGCGGTCTCGAGCCGGACGGCGATCGCCGACTGCGCCGCCCGCACCGCGACGCGGTCGACCACGACCGCGACCAGCAGCAGCGCCAGGACGACGACGAGCGGCGTCACGCGACGGGCACGGGTCAGCCGAGCACCAGGTGCCCGGCGACGAGCGAGATCGGCCCGAGCAGGGCGAACGGCATCAGCAGGTTCGCGGGCTTGAGCGCCTCGACCCGGCGGGCGTCGCGGCGGCCGGCGCGCAGCTCCGCGGCGCCGAGGTCGACCGACAGGTCCGCGGCGGCCACGGTCGCCGCGCACACCAGCCCGAACAGCCCTGCCTGCGTGCCGACCACCATGCCCTCGTCACCGGCGACCAGCACCGCCGCCGCCACGCCGGACCCGAGCGCCAGCAGCAGTCCGGGCCAGCCGCGGGTCGAGCCGACGGCGAGCACCGGCTGCGCCACGATCCGGTCGCCGACCCGGCCGGCGAGCAGGCTCGCCGCCGCCGCGGCCAGCGCGATGACGGCGGTCTCCTCGCCGTCGTCGAGCGCGCGCAGCGACACCAGGCAGGCGACCGAGACGGCCAGCACCACCGCCACGAGCGTGTCGGCGATCGACTCGGTGACCCGGCTGCGTCGCCGCCGCACGAGCTGGTGCACCAGCGAGGCGATGAGCGCGAGCCCGACGACGCCGGCCAGCCCGCGGACGTCGCCGTCGTGCACGATCACCAGGACGTCGGCCGCGAGCGCCGCGCCGATCGCGACGACGAACGCGCCCTCGGACGCCGGGGCGTCGACGAGCGCGAGGAAGGCCAGCACGAGGAAGACCTGCACGACGAGCACGCCGGCGGCGAGCAAGAGCACGTCCTGGGCGGCCGCGAGCGCGAGGACGCCGGCGGCGACGGCGGGCAGCACCCCCTGCAGGAGCATCGGCTGGCGGGGGGCCGGCCGGCGCGAGCGCGCGCGGTTCCACTCCGGTGACTGCGACGACGGCTCGGCCAGCGGCTGCGCGGACGGCACCGCGAACGGGCCGGTCGCCGGCTCCTGGATGACGGCCTCGGGCGGGCGGCCGTGCCGTCCCGTGCGGTTCGGCAGCCGCGGCCCGACCGGGCCCTGCCAGCCGACGGCCGGTGCGCTGCCGGGCGGCAGGCTGCCCGCCGGCGCGCTCGCCGTGGGCGGGCGCGGGACTGCGTGACGGCGGGTCGGCGACGCGTCGGCGGCGTCCGAGGTCCCCGAGGTCACTCCTCTAGCGTGCCAGAGCGGCTCACCCGCCCGCGAACGGCGGGAGCACGTCGACCACGCCGACGCCATCCAGGTCGACCGCCGCCGGGTCACGCGAGCCGAGCGGCTCGCCGTCCACCACCAGCGCGCACACCGACAGCACCTGCGCGAACCGCTCCCCGTGCGCTGCCCGGGCGCGGTCGAGCGCGGCGGCCAGCGTGCCGCCGTCCGCCTGCTCCTGCGCCGTGCCGGCGGCGGCCCGCGCGCCGGCCCAGTAGCGCAGCGTCGTCACGCCGACCGCCGCTCGGCTCCCGGTGCGAGCGCGACGATCCGGGCGCCCAGCCGGTCGAGCAGCGCGGGCGACGCCGCCGCCTCGGCATGCCCGAAGCCCGGCTCGACGAGGAGCTCGCCACCGGACGCGGTGGCAAGGTCCTCGGCGTGCGACAGCGGGAAGTAGGCGTCGCGGTCGCCGTGCACCACGAGCAGCGGCAGCGGGGCGATGCGGGCGGCGACGTCGACCGGCGCCGCGGGCAGCGGATCCCAGCCCGAGGAGGCGACGCGGGTGCGCATGACGGCGCGCGCCCAGGCCCGGCCCGGTCGGGTCTCGACGACGGCGTGCAGCCGGCGCAGCGCCCGGTTCGCGGTGGCGCGCTCGGACCAGCGGGCGGTCGAGCTGACCGCGACGACGGCGTCCGGCGGGTGCTCGAGCAC